>JBEPZC010000029.1:0-9451 GCA_041641035.1 Candidatus Bipolaricaulota bacterium | reverse complement strand
CGCAATCGCTTTCGCGATATCGTAAGCCGTGCGAATCCCCCCGCTGGCCATCAAGACTATCTCGTCGCGAATGCCCTCTTGCACCAAGAACTTATGGACTCTCGGAATCGCGTACTCAATAGGCATGGCAATGTTCTTCTTCGCAATGTCGGGGGCAGCGCCCGTCCCGCCGTAGCCCCCGTCTAAGTGAATAATATTCGCTCCGGCGTAGTAGCTGCCCACGGCGACCATGTCCACGTCGTTGGGCGTCGAGACCTTGACGGAGATGAGCGCATCTGGGTTCACCGCACGGATCCAGTCTAAATGTTTTTTGTGGTCTTCGACGGAGTAGACGCTATGGAACGGGAAGGGCGAAAAGAGCGAGCTGAACTGCACCGAGCCGCGCATCTTGGCGACTTCAGCGGTCACTTTGTCGGCTAATAAGTGTCCCCCCAGGCCGGGCTTAGCCCCTTGGGCATACTTAAATTCGACAATTCTGACTCTTTGGATCGTCTCTTCGCGCACGCCAAAGAGCCCCGTGGCGATTTGCGTAATGATATGGTCGTCATAGGGGTAGAGCGCTTCGGGGTAGCCGCCCTCGCCCGTCGAGACGAACGTGCCGAACGCTTTAGCAGCTCGCGCTCGCGAGAGCATCGTCTGTAAACTAATAGACCCGTAGGACATCCCGCCACCATACCAAGGCACAGGAATCCAGATCTTCGGTCCCCAGGGACGACGATTGAGCGGGATAGCCGTGCTGACGGATTCTCGGTCGTACGGCCGTGTGCTCCTACTCTTTCTCTTCCTTTCGAACTTGAATCTCATTCTGTCAAAGCCCCCGCCTGAAGCCCCAACTCTATATTCAAGATCGGTCTCCGGGACGCGGCCGGTCTCGGCCATCTTATACGTCGCCAACAAAAGATCAGCCGTCCAGCGCGGGTCGCCTAAGAGTTCATACGTTGGCTCGATCTCAATAGTAATAGCGTTGGTGGGGCACTTGTCCACGCAGTAGTTATCGGGATATTTTTCGTGACAGACGGAGCCAATACAGTTAGCGCTCTGTGGGGGCAAGAGCTTGTTGAGCCCGTCGGGGCGCGCGTAGACGCCGAAGGGGCAGAGTTCTACACACAGCCCGCAGTGGATACACGCGTCGTTGACGGTCACTTTGAACTTCGTCAGCTCATGATGGAAATTAGGCGGCAATGGGCGGACTCTCCCCGTGATTGCTGGGACAAGCCCGTTGGGGTTTTCGGTAGCAAGCTTGATCTCTGCTGGCGGCGCCAGACCTACTGGCTCACCCCGAAGATATTCTGCAAACTCTCTCTCCAAATCCTCGTTGAAGATCGCACGTCCGACCTCGCCTCGCAGTCGCCGCACCTCACGCATTCCCATCGCGCCCAGAACTTCTAAGAGCTGGTCGCGCCAGGCCCCTATGAGATTGATAATTCTCTGGGCGCCCCAGCGAGAATCGAATTGTCCGAGGCCATTGAGGCTGTATTGAGAGAGATTTTCACCGCGCCAGCACTCCAGAGCCACCAGAAGCGCCAAATCCAACGCAACTCCGTCAGCTCCACAGATGATCGCCTTGGGGACGTGCTCGGCAGCCGCGATGCCGCCGCTGGCAATTATCGTGACTTGATCGCGCAGGCGAGCATCCAGCAAGCGCAGGTGCACAGCACGGAGTGCGTCCTTGATGTGCCCGAGCTTTTTCGTCCGCCCATGAGTGTCAGCGATAAGATGCAAGACGCCTACGCCTGCGCGCGCCAGCTCTTCTGCCAGCGCCTCGTCAAACTCCAGGCGCACCGCGACGACCGCATGGGGATTGATCACCTGAATCTGGCCGAGTGCAGCTCCAAGGGAGTTGAAGTTACCATGGTATGCAAGTTCGACAAGCTGAGCTTGGGCAATGAGCTCAGCGTATTTTGAGACTGTCTCAGGTTGCAGCAATGGAGCTACGGCTTCTGGTAAGGGCTTGGGACACTGTTCGGCACGCACGACTGCAAACGTTCCAAGGTGGGCAGCGGCGCGCTGCAGCGACTCGGCTACGCTTGCGCTGCTTAGGTGTTCGGGGATCATATCAAAGAGAATGGGGATGGGAATTTCAATTGTCGGACCAAGCAAGGACGCACCGTTGCGCGCAACGAAGAATGGCTTCTTACCCAAGAAGATCGCAGTGCTGATGTATTCTCTGCCGTGGATGCCATCACGGGTGGGGCGGACGATCTCGGACATGTCCGTCCACATCGAGTCAAAATCTCTTCCCGAAAAGGGGCCGCGATACCCCTGGCCCGAGACGGGGACTTTTCCGGTTTCGGCTTGCTGCAAGAGACTCTGAATGATTTCGGGAGTCCAATAACTGTCGCCGGTGTGGAGCCAGTGGGGCTGAACAGAAACCGAGAGCGCGTTTTGAGGGCACTCCCGCACACAGCGCAAGCAGCTTCGGCACAGGTTCTGATCTTGCGGCTGCTCCCCGATGAGCATCCGAAAACCTTCAGAGCGATAGTGCACCCCGTAGATGCACGCGTCGACGCAGATGCCGCAATTGATACAGGCATCAGAGCGCAGGATCAGCGGGCGCACGAGGGGGGTTGCCCGCGATGGCGCCCTCGTGGGGTGGATTGTGTAGCGGCTTTCAGCCCGCGTGGCAATGACCATGGGTAACTCCTGATTCTAGAGGCTCTTCGACTCTTGCAGGCACATACTCTGTGCCGGGCATGATCCCCATCTTCTCCACACCTTGAATGAACTTGGCTATCTTGTTTTGGTCTTTGCCGTAAGCTTCTTCTATGCGTCGCTCCAGCTCATCCCAGACGGGGACTAAGTCCAGAGAGCTCTGGCAGACGTCGGTACACGCGCGGCAATGCATACAGTAGAAGAGCGCCTGGGCTCCCTCAGGATCGAGTCTTTCACCGTTGAGCAACGCGAGCCCCAATTGAAGCTTTCCTCGCGCGGTGGTGCGCTCGTCTTTGGTATAGATATAAGCTGGGCAGACGGGGACGCAGCTGCCGCAGCGCGAGCAGAGCGTTTCGTTATATTCGAGAAGATCGAGCAACGGCGAGATAGCCGTGGGAGGGCGGCCCGGCTCGCGGGCAGGATAGCGCTGGGGAGTCGGGTCGAAGAGCTTGCGATGAAACGGCGCGGCCAGCCGTGCGACTTCTAAACCAATGCGCAACGGCAGCTCTTGTAGCATCATGGAACTCCAGTGCGAGGGCAGCGCGAAGAATTTTCCGGGGTTGAAGAGTCCCTCAGGGTCTATCTTCTTCTTGTACGCCCGCAGCTCGTCGAATCTTTTACCGAACTTCGCGCGGGCAAAGGGCGTGTTCCAAATGCCGATCGCATAAGGCCGTCCGCCAAGCGCAATTCCCAGCTTCGTGAGCACAAGGGATAGACTCGCTGTATAAAGCTCTGAGAAGCGATTTCGGGCATTGAACGTGAAGACAGGCAATAAGAGCGCTTGGTCGTTGCCGACAAAATAGGCTTCGTTAGCTAAGTGCACGCCATAGCGGGAGCTTTCGTGTTCGGCTCTTTGAAAGAACTCTGGGGATTTGTCCAGCGAGAGCACGACTTCGGCGGCGAGCATCCCTGGCCCCAATCTCTTGGGGCGCATGGGGAAGAGCCGCTCGTGCCACAGATAGTATGCTTGGTAGGGCAAGCCAACTTGAATATGGCTTTTGTCGGCCCAGCGCGCGCACGCCCGCGCGCTCTCTGCGTCATCGAACACGATCAACAGGCTCTCGCGCTCGGAGATCTTCGCCTCTGAGCTGTTGAGGAGCTCGTTGATCTCGCGGATGCGTGCGGCGCTCAGATATTTCATATGATAGGGCTGGAAGCCCTCTTGCAGCAGTGCGCGAGCTACGGTGAACGCGTCTTTGTCGCACTGCAAGAGTATCGGTGTTGTTTGCTGAGGCGCGCGCCGCAACCGGAGCGTCACTGCCCAGACGACGCCCATTTGCCCTTCAGTGCTGATAAAGAAGCTGAATTCGGGGTCGCGCGGCCTAAGCTCTTTGAGTTCCCCCTGGGGTGTGATGATGGTCAGCTTCTCAATCTGCTCCTGGAAGGGCCCGTACATGAGGCTTCCTACCCCATAGCCACCGGTATTGACCCAGCCCCCGACGGTCGAAAACCAGCTGGTCGGATAGGTGCGTAGCGCCAGCCCATAAGATTTGATGGCGTGGGCGACGTCAGCCCAGCGTGTCCCGGCCAGAACAGTAACAGTTTGCTCATCTCTATTGATCTGTTCTATCGCGCGCAGTGGCGAGCAATCGAGCACCAATCCATGTCTTGTTGGGACGGCCCCACCCAGCCCAAACGTTGCTGCACCACGGGGCACGAGCGCAAGTCCTTTCGCCATGGCCCAGCGCACGGCTGCGATCACGTCGTCAGGGAGCGTTGGTTGCAGGACAAGGTCGGGGATATTCCCCAGCAGCCTTTCGACAAAGCGCGGGGGCTCTCCCTGGTCGCGCGCGTAGAGCCGCCGACTGGAAAGATCCGTATAAATTCGCGATTGCGGCGAGAGCCGTGCGCGAAGCTCTAAAGCCAATCCGTCACTGCTGGCCTTCATTATGGGGGCATCATAGCACAGAAAACGACTTATGTCAAGTTTTATCGCCAAAAAAATAAAAAATTTATATTTATGGGCGATAAAATTTATATTATTTCAAGAGAAATTGCTCTTAAAGCAGTCATTCGTTTTTTTGATGGTCATTCAGCGGCAAGCTCTGCGAGGAATTTCAACACGGCCGCGATCTCGTCCCCTGTGAGGGATTGTTCGGCACGGGCGACGCGCAGCACGTCGTCCCAGGTGACCAGGGAATGCAGCTCGATCCCGTGCTCTTTGAGTGTGCGGCGCGCGCGGTGCAGCCCCGCCTCTTCCGAAAAATACTCGAAGACACACAGACAATGGTGCACTGTGCCCCCGGCCTCTTCAATCCCGCGCTTGAAATTTAACTTGCTTCCCCCATCCGTGACTAAATCTTCTACTAATAAGGCGCGCTGGCCCGGCTGGAGGACCCCCTCGACCTGCGACGATTTTCCATAATTTTTGGGCTCTTTGCGCACGTAGATCATGGGCTTGTGAAGTCTTTCAGCTAAGAACGCCGCGTAGGCGATCCCCGCGGTCTCCCCGCCGGCGATCACGTCTATAGCTGGAAGACCAATGCGCTCTGTTGCGATCTGAGCGAAAGATTCGATGATCTGTGCACGCACCGTGGGGAACGAGATCAGACGTCTGATGTCCACATAGATTGGGGAGAGCCGCCCCGACGTCAGCCGAAACGGCTCGCTGGGGCGAACCTGCACTGAGCGTGTCTGCAAGAGCTGTCGAGCTAAATCCATGGTCGGGAGTATCATACTGATCTTGTCATAGGGCGTCAAGGAGGCTAGATTTGCCTTTGCTTGGAGAGTCGTGCTATAAATAAGTCACGCAAAAAACGTGTTGTGGGAGGTTGTTATGCGAAGGCTGGCTGTGGCTGTACTTTCGGTTGGAATCGTGGCAGTCTTGTCGCTGGGGCCGCTGGCTCAGACGGCTCAGAAGCTTGAGCCGGTCATAATCCCAGGGCTGAGCGCCCCAGTCACAGTCATTCAAGACAGATACGGCATCCCTCACGTCTTCGCGCAGAATGCGCTAGATCTCTATCGGGTTGTAGGCTGGCTGCACGCGCGCGACCGGCTCTGGCAAATGGATAACCTCCGGCGCACGGCCAACGGCACGCTCGCAGAACTGTTTGGCCCGCGCGTGCTCTCCCAAGACGTGACGCTGCGAACATTGGGCATCCGTCGAGCAGCTGAAGAGAGCGCGAAGATTCTCACCCCCGACATCCGCGCCGAGCTGGAGGCCTACGTCGCTGGCGTCAACGCCTACATTGACAGTATCAACCAGTCCGGCCAGCTCCCCCCAGAGTACAAGGAGATCGAGATCACCAAGGTCGCCCCGTGGACGGTGTTGGATAGTTTAGCGATGGGCAAGCTCTTGGCGTTCGATCTCTCATTTGACATTGACGCGTCCAACGTGCTGACGTATTTCAAATATCGCGATGTAGGAAGCAAACAGGGCTTTAACGGTCACGCGCTCTTCTTTGACGATCTCTTCCGGTCGGCGCCTTCTGATCCCGCGACGATCTTAGGCAGCGCCGAGGGACGATTAGAATCTACAGGGTCCTGGGGATCAGAGCTCCCCGAGCTTTCCCCAACGACGCTGACGCTATTAGCAGATTTCGTCGAGCGTCTCAGGGAGATCGAGTTCTTTGCGCCGATCTTCCGGCGTGCCGAGCTGATGGAGACCGGCAGCAACTGGTGGCTCATCGGTCCCAAGCACTCTGCAAGCGGGTACGCGCTGCTAGCGAACGACCCCCACCTGGGCTTAGATATGCCGGGCGTCTGGTACGCCATGCACCAAAAATCTGCTGACGGGATTAACGTCGTCGGAACGTGCTTCCCCGGCATCCCCTACGTGATCTTGGGGCACAACGAGAAGATCGCGTGGGGAGCAACGGTCAACCCCTTAGACGAGACCGATATGTACCAAGAGGCCGTAGTCGAGCGTGATGGGAAACTTTTCAGCAATTATCAAGGCAAGCTGGAGCCGCTGGTCGCCATCGAGGAGTCGTATAAAGTCAACAAACTCGGTGACGGTCAGCCCGACAATTTCGAAGACGCGCCCAAGACGACGACGTACATCATCCCGCGCCATGGCCCGGTAGTGAGCCTCGATATCAAGAGCGGCCAAGCCGTCACGATCCAGTTCACAGGGTTCTATGCCACTCAAGAGATCAAGACTTTTCACTTGTGGAACCGTGCTCAAAGTCTCGATCAGTTTAGAGAGGGGGTCAAGTATTTTGACTTTGGCTCCCAAAATTGGGGCTACGCTGACGTCGAGGGCAATATCGCGTACTTTACGGGCGCGGAAGCCCCATTGCGCGAGGATTTGGAGCGCGGTGCAGTGGCGCTGGGGCTGCCGCCATTCTTCGTGCGCGACGGCAGCGGCACTGCAGGGCACGAATGGGTACCCCTTCAAGGCCAACCCGAGGAAGGGCATGCTATCCCCTTCGCTATTCTCCCCATCAGTGAGATGCCTCAAGCCGTCAATCCTCCTTCGGGATTTATCGTGAGCGCCAACAACGACCCCGTGGGCGTTACCGTAGATAATGACCCGCTCAATCAGAAGCGCCGGGGCAGCAACGCGATCTATTATCTCGATTGGAACTATGATATTGGCTTTCGCGCTGGCAGGATTACAGAACTCATCAAGCAAAAGATCGCCAAGGGCGAGAAGTTTTCCATCGAAGACATAATGAAGATCCAAGCCGACACGGTCTCGCTCATCGCGCGGCGGCTGACGCCGTTTGTGCTCACCGCCCTGAAGAACGCACAGGCTGAGGACGCCCCAGAAGAGCTGAAAGAGCTTTTGAAGGACGCGCGCCTCAAAGAAGCTATTGAGCAGTATCTGTCGAAATGGAGCTTCTCGACGCCCACAGGCATCCCCGAGGGCTTCGACGAGAACGACTCCGTCACCCCTGACGGTAAGGGTTTTTCGCTCAGCGCGCCTTCGGAGAGCGAGATCACTGACAGTGTGGCAACGACCATCTTTAACGTCTGGCTGAGCGTCTTCATCCGGCGCGTCATTGATGACACGCTGGACCGTTTAGATAAGACGATGCCCAAGCCCGGCGGGTTCTTCGCGGTGAAGGCGATCATCAATCTCTTGGAGAGGTTCCCGAAGAAGCAGGGCAAGGGCGAGTCGGAAGTGGACTTCTTCGACGTGCCTGATCTCTTGTTATTCCCCGAAGAAGAGAGGGATTGGCTGATCTTGAGGAGCCTGCAGGAGGCGCTTGATCTGTTGAAGAGCGAGGCGTTTGCTAGCGCGTACAATAAGTCCGACAAGCTATCGGACTATCGCTGGGGCAAGCTCCATCGCATTACGTTCAGAAACGCGCTGCACCCGCAGACCAATAAATTTAGCGTGCCTCCGGCGGTCTATACGCAGCCCGAATACGCTCAGGGCCTGCCCGTTGACGGCACGCTCGCGGCTGTAGATGTAGCGAACTATAATGTGAGGGGGACTAAAGCCGAGGATTTCGGCTTCAGCCGTGGACCGTCACAAAGGCACATCGTCGAGCTCAACCCCAAGGGAGTGAGAGCGTGGAACGCGCTGCCCACCGGCCAAAGTGGGATCGTGAGCACACCGCACTTTGGGGATCTACTCGCGTATTGGTTGGTCAATGACTACTATCCGGTGCTCTTCAGCGACGACGAGATCAAAGCCAACGCCGAGTCCGAGCAGGAGTTTCGGGGCAATTGACCTAGTCTGATTTCTTAATTAAATAGAAAGTAGGGGCGAACAACCGTTCGCCCCATCTTTTTTGCGGATAAGGATTAGGAAAGTCGAATAGAATAGTGTATACTCTTGATTCAAGCTAAGTGCTTCGATGAATGGCTTGGTATGATAGATTACAAAACCATCTTCGATAAAGTCGAGTCCACACTCATCAGCGTTGGTTCGGCTAATCTCTCTGCTGATAGAATTCGTGCTAAACTTGATGAGTTCAAACATCTTGAAGGCAAGGCATTCTCCGATGCCGATTACTACTGGATATTGGTTTATGTTGTCTTCTATGCGGGGTTTAGAGCTGCAACTGTCAATGCTAAACTGAATTTGATACGCCGATACTTCCCCGATTACGAAACCGTCGCAGGCTATGATGAGAGCAAGGCCGCCGAAATTCTCAGCGACCCAGAAATGATAAGGAATAGGCGGAAAGTTCAAGCCTGTATCGAGAATGCAAAGGTTTTCAAAAGCATCATCAACGAACATGGCTCGTTCCAAGCCTACATTGACTCTTTCTCGCCAACGGCTTCTTCTGAGAACCTCATGCTCTTGAAGGAAGAACTGGAGTATCGCTTCAAAGGCTTGGGCAGAATTGCAACATATCACTTTCTGATGGATATTGGCTTGCCCGTTCTCAAGCCGGACAGGGTGATATGTCGCATCTTTCAGAGATTGGGGCTTATCGAAAGCGACAAGCAACTTTTAAAGACCATAATCCATGGGCGGGAATTCGCTCGGGCAACAGGTCACCCTATTCGATACATTGATATTGTTTTCGTCTCCTACGGTCAGGAAGAATCACAAGAGTTTGGACTTACCCGTGGTATTTGTTTAGAGCAAAAACCACGGTGTCGAATTTGCCGTGTAAAGGATTACTGCAACTACTTTGCGCGAGAAGTCGCTCACTCAAAGTACAGTAAGGCTGGCGTATTCTTTCAAGACTAGGGCGCGGCACAACAAGCGGTTGCAGCGGATGGCTTCATTGCACTCGCACCATTGCTGTATTCGCCATCAGCTCAAAGATCTGCAGGGGTCGCTTCAGCCAGCGCTTCGGATAGATCTCTTCCCCAAGCGCGAACGCTAAAGTGTCGCCATCATTTCCTTCTGAGATTAGATAGGGGCGGAAGACTCTCAACGCCTTGCCGTGCC
>JBEPZC010000028.1:0-9540 GCA_041641035.1 Candidatus Bipolaricaulota bacterium | reverse complement strand
ACCCGCCTTAAGAGCTCCGCCCGGGGCAGGGCCTGGGCCCCAAACTCCGAGGGAAGGGGCCTTCCGGGCAGGGCCAGGAAGTCCCGCAGATGGCCCCAGTACCAGCCGGGGTAAGGGTGTTCGCGGAAGTCCGAGGCCTCCTTCACCGGCCGGGTGGGGTCGGCCGCCCGGAGCTCGGCGGCCACGAGAGGAGCCAGGGTCTTGCGGTTGTGGGCGGGCTCGTTGTGGGCGCACCAGAGGTAGATGGAGGGATGCGCCCCCAGGAGGTCCACCATGGCCCGGGCTTGGCGGAGGGCCTCCCGCAAGAAGGTCTCGTCCTCGGCGTAGCCCCACTGGAGGGGAAAATCCTGCCAGACCAGGACCCCTTCCCGGTCGCAGGCCCGGTAGAAGGCGGGGTGGGTCACGTGGGCGTGAACCCGGACCGCGTTGAGGTTGGCCTCCTTGAGGAGGGCCACATCCCGGGTGGCGGCCCCCTCCCCGTAGGCCGCAAGCCACTGGGTGGGGATGATGTTGGTCCCCCGGAGGAAAAGCCGCCGCCCGTTTAGGAGAAGCCAGCCCTCCCCATCCAGGGCCACGGTGCGGAACCCCAGGGGGACGGAGAGGCTGGCCCCGAGGAGCCTAGCCTCGAGGCGAAACAGGTGGGGAAACCCCCGCTCCCACACCTCCCATAGGGGCATCTCCGGCAGGTCCCAAAGGAGGCGGTAGGTCCGCCTTCCCGGCTCCAGGGCCAAGGGGGCCTCCCGGTTCAGGACCTCCCCGGGAAAGTTCTCCGGCACCAGGCGAAGCTCGGCCTTCCCATCCAGGACCCTCAAGGCGTCCACCTCGAGCTCCACGAGAAGCCGCCAGCCCCCGGGCCTGGGGCTTAGGCGGTGACGGAGGGCCAGGAGGGCCGCCTCGGGCCGGAAGAGGACCTCCACCCCACCCCAAAGCCCGCCCGTCCCCCGCTCCTGGCCCCTTTCCGTGGTTCCCCCGGGGCGGCAGTCGTGCTGGCCGAAAATCCCCTTCACCTGCCGCTTGAACCGGGGCCAGCCGGGGTCCTTGGGGGCCGCCACCCGGAGAAGGAGCTCCTCGCCTGGGGGAAGCTCCAAGAGCCAGGGTTCAAAATACCCCTCGTGCCGCCCCAGGTAGGCCCCCTCCAGCCAGGCCTCCTTAGAGTAATCCCCCAGGACCCTGATGAAGCGCCGCCCCTCCCCCTGGGGCACCTGGAGGCGGTACCAGCCCACCTCGGCCTCCACGCCCTCCAGGCTCCACTGGTGGGGTAGCGCCACTTCCCGCCAGCCCAGCCCTGGAAGCTCCCCAGGTCGCCCCGCTCCATGGGCCAAAAAATGCGCCCTCATCCCTTCACCTCCAACCGGGCCTCCCGAAAAGGAGGAAGGCGAAGCCGCCCCTCCCTCGCCCCGTACCAGCGCCCCTCCACCCAGGCGCCGAGAAGCTCTTTCCCGTGAAGCCGGACCCCAAGCCCCTCCCAGGGCCAGGGGTAGGCCCCCTCCTCTGCCCAGAGCAGGCGACCCCCTTCCAGGCGAAACCGGTCCAGCCGGAAAGGCCCCTCCCCTTCCCCCTCGTCCCAGTAGAGGAGGCCCTCGGCCCGGCCTTCTCGGTCGGGGTAAAGGTGCAGGGTGAGGCCCTCCCCCTCCAACAGGGGCAGGGCGGCGCCGCCCCAAACGAAAAGGGGAATCCTGTCCAAGGGGGCTTCAACCTGGACCTCCCCCGGGCCTTCCAGGAGGCGGTCCGTCCAGAACTCGTACCAGGGCCCTCGAGGCAGGGGCACGGAGCGCCCCCTCACCCCCTCCTCCAGCACCGGGGCCACCAGGAGGGCCTCCCCCAGGAGGAAGGCGTCCTCGGCCTCCGCGCTGGGGTCCAGGAAGAAGAGGGGCCGGACGGGGGGCAGGCCGGTCTGGGAGGCCTCCCAGGCGAGGGTGTAGAGGTAGGGTAAAAGGGCCTGGCGCAGTTCCAAAAAACGCCGGACCACCGAGAGCACCGGTTCGCCAAAACGCCAGGGTTCCCGCCTGGGGGTGGTGATGGCGGAGTGGACGCGGAAGAAGGGCATGAAAGCACCCACCTGGAACCAGCGCAGGAAGAGTTCGGAAGAGGGGTGGCCGCTGAAGCCCCCGATGTCCGAACCCGTGTAGGGCACCCCGGAAAGTCCAAGCCCGAGCACGATGCCCACCGTGCGCCTCAGGGCGGGCCAGGAGCTCTCCACATCCCCCGTCCAGTTCCAGGCGTAGCGGGCAAGCCCGGCCCAGCCCGAACGGGAAAAGAGGAAAGGCCGCGCCGTTTCCCCCTTCAGGGCCTCGTAGGTGGCCCGGGCCATGAGAAGGCCGTAGAGGTTATGGGCCAGGCGGTGGTCCCCCTCCTCCCCCTCGAGGGCGTGCCGCGTGGGAAGGGGGAAGGTGGGATCCCCCCAGGCGGCGAAGGCCGCGGGCTCGTTCATGTCCAGCCAGAACCCCCCCACCCCCAGGCGCCAAAGTGTTTGGACCCACCGCCCCCACCAGGCCCGGGCCCTGGGGTGGGTGAAGTCGGGAAAGGCGCACCACCCCGGCCAAACGGGGGCCTTGAGAAGCGCCCCCCCAGGTAGGGTGCAGAACACCCCCTCCCTAAGGCCCTCCTCGTAAGGGGGAAACCCCTTTTCCGCCTTCACCCCGGGGTCCAGGATGAGCACCGTACGCACCCCCTTGGCCCGGAGGTCCGCAATAAGCTCCTCCAGATGGGGAAAGCGGTCCCGGTCCACGGTGAAGACCCGGTGGCCCTCCATGTAGTCGATGTCCAGGTGCAGGGCAGAAAGGGGCAGGCCCCGGGCCAAAAACCCCTCGGCCACCTCCCTCACCTCCTCCTCGGTGGAAAGCCCCCAGCGGGCGTAGTGGAACCCCAGGGCGAACCGCGGGGGCAAGGGGGGCCGGCCCACAAGGGCGGTGTAGGCCGAGAGGGCCTCCTTTGGGTCCCCGGGGAAGAGGTGGTAGCGGAGGGCGCCCCCCATAAAGGTCCAGAGGGCCTCCTCCGGTTGGGTGAGGTCCACCAGGGCCTCGTGGGGGTTCTCGTAGAAGACCAGGTGCCCGCCCTCAGGCCCATGAGAGAGAAGGACAGGGATGGTGAGGTAAAGGGGACCCTCCTCGGGGCCATAGCTTCCCCCCACATCCCGGTTCCAGAGGCGGTAGGCCCGCCCCCTCCGGTCCAAAGGGGCCGCCACGGAGCCCAGGCCATAAAGCCTCTCCCCCGGGGCCAAGGCCACCCGGTGCCGCCAGGCCTCCTTCCGCCTCTCGGGCAGGGCCTCGCGCCGGAAAACCCGCCCCGCCCTCAGGAAACGGAGGCCCTCCGGCCCTACCTCCAATCGCACCCCCTGGGCCTCCAAGGCGAAGCGCCCCTCCCGCTCTTCCCTTAGGGGCTCTATGGGGGAAAGCTCGGGGTTCCAATAGGAAGGCGGCAGGCGGCCCGGGCTCCAGGTGAGGCGGAGGCCCCCGGGGAAGAAGAGGGCCTCGAGCTCGGCCTCGGGGAAGCGGAACCGGGCCCCGCCGGGAAGGGCCTCCATGGCCAGGGGAGGTCCCACAGGGCGCCAGGGGCCCTTAGGGGGAGGGAGGCGCCGGTTCCAGGCGTCGCGCACCAAGGCATAAAGGAGGGCCCGCCGCGCCCCCGCGGAACCGATGTACCGCAAGGAAAGAAGGGCCCTTTGCCAGGGGCGCTCAGCCATGGGCCCACCCCCTCCAAGCCCTAAGGCATCCTTGTCCATCCGGTTTATCCTGGGGTTTTTCCATAGGCCTTTTCCCCAGGGTAACCCCCTAGCCCATCCGCCGCAAGGGTCCACCCCAGGGAGGGCGGGCCGGAAAGCTCAGGCTCCGGCCAAGCGCGCCCTAAGGTGGGCCAGGGTCCCCTCATCCAGCTCAGGGCCCCCGGCGTAGCGCTCCTCCAGGTTCTCCACCCCCAGGAAGGCCTTTAAAGCGGCCTCCGTGGCCTCGTCCCAAGTCCCCGTGGCCTCTCCCCCATAGTAGCCCGCCCCCCTTAGGGCCTCCTGGAGCCAGCGGATCTCCTCGGGGGTCAAGGGGCGCTTCTCCTTGGGCCGGGAGAAGAGAAGGCGGTGGAGGTCAAGGAGGCGGAAGAGCTCGGGCACGGGGTCGGGGTGGTCGTCCACCCGCAGGTCCACGTAGCGGTCGCTAAAGCCCCCATACCCCTTCCCCGCGCCCACCACCAAAAGGGCCGCGGACTGGCGCCCGCGCCGGTCCCCCCCCGCCCGGTCCCCGGCGAGGAGGGCTTCCAGGAGCCTTTCGGGCAAGGGGAGGTCCTCCTTAAGGAGAAAGGTCTCCACCATGGCCTCCACCACCTCGGGGCCCGTCAGGAGGTTCCCCTGGGCGGCGAAGCCCGGTCCGGCCCGCCCCCCGGCCCAGGGGTGGCAGGCCTCCCCGGTGAAGGTGAGGCTCTCCCCGCTCATGGCCACCAGGCCGAACTGCCGCAAGGGGAGGTCCCGGTCCGTGCGGCGGAAGGCCTCGAGGACCGCCTCCGGGCTACCCCCGGCCTCGAGGATGGCCAGGGCCCTGGGCCCGTAGGTGGTGTTGGCGTAGGACTGGGTGGCCACCGCCCCCACCCCGGCCCGGGCGTAGGGCACCACCGCCCCCACCGCCAGGAACTTGCTGGCCACGGCCACGCCCAGGTCCCCCGTTCTGGGGTCCTGGGCCACCAGGGAAAAGGTGGCGACGGGCTTCATCCCTCCAGCCTACACCTTGACCCGTAAACCCTTTACCTATAGCTTGGTTTACGAACCCGAAGGGGTTCGGAAAGGAGACGGTATGAAGGAAACCCAAGCCCTGCCCTACCTACCCCTGGCCAAGGCCCTCTGGCCGGGGAGGACCCTGGGACGCGACCTGGGCCTCGTCCTGGCGGGAAGCCTCTTCGTGGCCCTCCTGGCCCAGGTGAGCGTCCCCCTCCCCTTCACCCCGGTGCCCATCACCGGCCAGACCCTGGGGATCCTCCTGGTGGGGGCCGCCCTGGGGAGCCGGCTCGGCTTCCTGGCCCTTCTCGCCTACCTCCTGGAAGGGGCCATGGGCCTGCCCGTCTTCGCGGGGGGCACAGGGGGCCTGGCCAAGATCCTGGGGCCCACGGGGGGCTTCCTCCTGGCCTTCCCCCTGGCCGCGGGGCTGGTGGGGCTCTTGGTGGAGCGCCTGGGCCTGGACCGGAGCTTCCCCGGCACCCTCCTCGCCATGCTCCTGGGGAACGCCCTCCTCTACCTGGTGGGCCTTCCCTGGCTTTGGGCCTGGCTTATGGGGGCGGGGAAGGCGGTGGGGCTTTCCGGGCTTCTCGCCATGGGGCTTTTCCCCTTCATCCCCGGGGACCTGGTGAAGGCCATCCTGGCCGCGGCCCTGCTCCCCTCCGCCTGGCGCTATCTGGGGCGTAGGTGACCCTGGCCCTTTTGCACCTCGCCCCCCGGGAGGACCCCTGGGCCACCTTGAGGGCCGTGCGGGCCTACGCCCGAAAGGCCCAGGCCCGGGGGGCCTCCCTCCTCCTCCTACCCGAGCTCCTCTTCGGGAAGACGCCGGTCCTGGGGTTGGAGGAGGCCCTAAAGGAGCTGGCCGCGGAGGCCGGGCTCCTCCTCCTCGCGGGGTACATGGCGGAGGAAGGGGGGAGGCGCAAGAACCGCCTCGCGGCCTTCCCGGAAGGCCCCTCCTACGACAAGGTCCACCCCTACCTGGCGGAAGGGGAGGAGGGGGACGAGGGCGTGGCCCCCGGGGAGGGGCCGGTCCTCCTCCGGGCGGGCATGGTGTTTGGCCTCGCCCTCTGCTACGACCTGGACTTCCCCGAGCTCTTCCGGGCCTACGCCCTAGGGGGGGCGGAGGGGTTTTTGGTGGGGGCGGCCTGGCCCGGGGCCTACCGGGAGCTCATGGCCGTCCTCGCCCGGGCCCGGGCGGCGGAGAACCAGGCCTACCTTCTCCTGGCGAGCCGCGAGGACACGGGAAGCCCCTCCCTGGCCGTGGGCCCGGACGGGCGCCTCCTTGGGGTGCGGGAAGAGGAAGGCCTGCTCCTCTTCCGCCCCGACCTCGAGTTCCAGCGGGCCTACCGGGCCAAGTACCCCCTCCTCCGGCACCGCCGGGAGGAGGCCTATCGGGTAAGATAGGCCCCGTGCGGCCTACGCTGGAGAACCGTCGCGCCCGCCACGACTACGAGATCCTGGAAACCTACGAGGCCGGGATCGTCCTCAAGGGGACGGAGGTCAAGTCCCTCCGCCAGGGCAAGGTGGACTTCACGGGGAGCTTCGCCCGCTTTGAAAACGGCGAGCTCTTCCTGGAAAACCTCTACATCGCCCCTTACGAGAAGGGCTCCTACACCAACGTGGACCCCAGGCGCAGGAGGAAACTCCTCCTCCACAAGCACGAACTCCGGCGCCTCCTAGGAAAGGTGGAGCAAAAAGGGCTCACCCTGGTGCCCCTGAAGATCTACTTCAACGAGCGGGGCTACGCCAAGGTCCTCCTGGGCCTGGCCCGGGGCAAGAAGGCCTACGAGAAGAAGGCGGACGACAAGAAAATGGCCGTGCGCCGCGCCCTGGAGGAGCTATGAGGAGCTGGGTCGTCCTTTTCCTTTTGGGCTTGGCCCTGGCCCAGGCCCCCAAGCCCCTGAAGGTGGGGGCCCTCACGGGGGAGGCCCTCTACCCGGGGGGGCGGGGGGTGGCCTACGGGGAAGCGGGGCTTTTGGCCCGGGGGCTGGGCCTGGCCCTCTGGCAGGGAAAGGACCAGGTGGCCCTGGGCCTGGGGGCCCGCTACAAGGCCTTCCCCCTGCTGGACAAGGAGGCCGAGGCGGCGGCCAGGGGGGCCGCCTGGCGGCAGGGGGAGAAGGTCTACGTGCCCTTGCGCCCCCTGGCCGAGGCCCTGGGCCTCCAGTACCGGGCCCAGGAAGGGGTCTTCCTCACCCTCCCCTGGGCGGCCTACCTGGGGGCGGAGGGGGAAAACCCCCGGGTCTTCCGCTTTGACCGGGAGGTGAACGCGGTGGTGCGCCCCGAGGGGGTTCTCTTCCTCTTGGCGAGAGGCGAAGGGCCCGGGCTGGAACAGGAGGCCTTGGGCCTTTTCCTCCCCCTTCCCACCCCCCCAGACCGGGTCTACTACCCGGGCGGGGGGCGGGTGGTCCTGGCCTGGGGGCGCGCAAGCCCTAAGCCCACCGTCCTCCTGGACCCCGGGCACGGAGGGGAGGACGCGGGGGTGGAGGCGGGGGGGCTTAGGGAAAAGGACCTCACCCTGGACCTGGCCCGGAGGACCGCGGCCCTTCTCCCCGGGGCCCAGCTCACCCGCACGGGGGACCAGACCCTGAGCCTTGGGGAAAGGCTGGCCCTGGCGGAGCGGGCCTCGGTGGTGGTCTCCTTCCACGCGGCCCAGGGCGCGGGGATCGCCCTCTACCTGCCCAAGGACCGCCCCTCGCCCCTCGCGAGGAGCGCGGAAGGGCTCCTCGCAACCTCCCCCCCCGACCGGGCCCGCCTCCTCAAGGTCTACGCGGGCAGCCCCGAGCGGCTGGCCCAGGCCCTCGAGGCCGCCTTCGCCAAGCGGGGCCTGGTGGTGGCCCGGGCGGAAGGCCCCTACGCCCTCACCCGGGTGAGCGGGGCCGCGGTCCTCCTGGAGGTGGGCCTGGAGCGGCTGAAGACCCCCGAGGCCCGGGCCCAGGTGGCCCAGGCGGTGGCCGAGGCCATCCGGGCCTACTTGGAGTGAAGCCATGCGCGCGTTCCTGACTTTTTGGAACCTCTTCGGTTTAATCCTCTTCCTCCTAGGCCTCTGGCTTTACGGGGCGAGCCGAGCCCCAGAGGGCCCCAAAGCCCTCCCCCTCCCCGCGGAGGAGGCCCGGCCCACGGCCCTGGCCCTGGTCCTCCACCGGCCAGACCCCCCCCAGGGCTTCCGGAAGGAAACCCTCACCCAGGAGCTCCCCCCGGGGGCCGACCCTCACCAGGCGGCCCTAAAGGCCTGGAGCGAGGCCCTCTCTGCCCCCTCGCCCAAGGCCATCTTCCCCGTGGGGAAGACCCTGGTGGTGGACCTGCCCAAGGACTTCCTAAAAGGGCTTTCCGTGGGGGAGGAGGCCTACCGGGTGTACAGCCTGGCCTACACCCTCCTCGCCACCTTCCCCCAGTACGAGGCCGTGCGCTTCCTGGCGGAAGGGGAGCCCGTTCCGAGCCTCGCCCACCTGGACCTTAGGGAGCCCATCCGCCTGCCATGAAGACCTGGCGCCTGGACCGGCTCGTCCTGCAGGGGTTCAAGTCCTTCGCGGAAAGGACCGTCCTGGACTTCCCCGACCCCGTGACGGGCGTGATCGGGCCCAACGGCTCGGGGAAGAGCAACCTGGTGGAGGCCATCCGCTTCGCCACCGGGGCCCGGGCCCAGGAGCTTAGGGGCCAGGAGCTCAAGGCCTTCCTCTTCCAGGGGGGGGAGGGCCGGCCCCCCAAGGGCTTCGCCGAGGTGCGGCTGGAGCTTTCCCGGGGGGCGGAGCGCCTGGTGGTGGAGCGGAGGATTGAGGGGGAGCGGAGCCAGTTTAGGGTGAACGGCAGGCCCCTAAGCGCCAAGGCCCTGGCCCTCCACCTCTCGGGCACGGGGCTGGGCCGGGGGGGGTACGCCATCGTGGGCCAGGGGGAGGTGGGGGCCCTTCTGGAGGCCCCGGAAGAGGTCCTCCTGGCCCACCTGGAGGAGGCCGCGGGGCTCAGGCCCGTGGCCGAGGCGGGCCGGGCCACGGAGGAAAGGCTAAAGGAGGCCCTCGCCCTCCTCGCCGCCAAGGAGGAGGCCCTGAGGGAGAAAAGGGGGCGCCTCGAGGCCCTAAGGGGAGAGGCGGAGCGGGCAAGGAGGGCCCGGGAGCTCGCCCTCCTGGCCCTGGCCCTCAAGCGAAGCCTCCTCCTCGCCCGCAAGGAGGAAATAGAGGCGGAGATGGCCGAGGCCAAAGCCCGGCTCCAGGCCCTGGAGGGGGAAGAGAGGGCGCTGGAGGAGGGGCTAAGGGGCCTGTTGGAGCGGCGGGAGGCCCTACAGAAGGAAGAGGAGGCCCTAAGGGAAAGGCTGGAGGCGGTGCGGCTTGGGCTTAAGGAGGAGGAGGGGCTTAGGCGGGAGCAGGAGGAAATGAAGCGCCTCCTCAAGGCCCTAGACCGCCCCAAGCCCGAGGAGCCCGGGCCCCCGCCCCCTGCCCCCAAGGAGGCCCCGGAGGCCCTAAAGGCGAGGCTTAGGGCCCTAAGGGAAGAGAAAAGGCGCCTGGAGCGGGAACGGGCCCTTTGGGAGGAGGCCCAAAGGCGGCACCTGGAGGCCCTGGCCCGTTACGAGGAGCGCCTTCAGGCCTTTGAGGAAGCCCAAAGGGAAAAGGAGGCCTTGAAAGCCCTTCTTCAGGAAAAGGAGCGGGCGCTTGGGGCTTGGGAACGGGCGGCGGAGGAACGGCGGAAGCGGGAGGCCCTCCTCCGGGAAAAGGAGGCAGCCCTCAAGGCCCTAAGGGGGGAAAGGGAGCGCCTGGAGCGCCTTTTGGCCTCGGGGGCCGACCTGCAGGAAGGGGCCAGGCGGGTGCGGCGCCTAGAAGGGGTGGTGGGGGTGGTGGCGGACCTTCTGGAGGCCCCAAGGG
>JBEPZC010000027.1:0-9642 GCA_041641035.1 Candidatus Bipolaricaulota bacterium | reverse complement strand
AGGGCCTGCTCGACTGCATCTGGATCGAACGCTCGACCCCACTCCCCCTCCAACACCAAGACCCGCGACGAATACGCCCGCGCTATCGTCACCCACCGATCTCCAAAGAACCCGTTTGTCAGCACAAGCATCTTATGGGTATCGCCGGACAGGCTGGCAATCGCTGCTTCCATCCCCACACTGCCTGGCCCCGGCATGAGAAAGACGCTGGCTTCTTTCGTCTGCCACACTTCTTTCAATAGCGCGATGGTTTCGTTATAGAGTTCGACCCACTCGTGCCCGTAGTGGGCAATGAGCGGCGCGCTCATAAATGAGAGCACTTCCGGCTCAAGATCGATCGGACCAGGGATGCGTAACCGATAGCGCTTCATCGTACACCTTACCTCCTCATTGAATATCTCACCAGCGAAGCCATGATTGAAAGAGCTCAGGCACGCTCTTGGCAATCACGCGAGCGAGTTCCTTGGGGTTGTGCTTGACCGTGGGCGCTTGGGCCTCTGAGGGCCAGCGCGGCAACGGTACAATATCCAACAGATCCGCACGAATGATCTTAATCCCCCACTCGTTTGGTTCAGTCAAATCATCCACGACGGGGACGGAGCCCTCTTGGGCATACTGGGCGAGGAGCTCCTTGGGCACGGGCTGCTTGTTTAATATGACGAAATCTAATGTCCGCACATCGATATATTGGCCTAAAGCCCTGAGATGGTCCTTCGCCGTAAACCCGGTGGTCTCGCCGGGCTGGGTCATCAGATTCATAATATAGAATTTCTTCGCAGGAGCGCGTTCAATCGCTTCACGGATCCCTGCGACGAGCAAATTCGGGATGACGCTTGTAAAGAGACTTCCCGGACCCAAGATGATGAGATCAGCGTGCTCAATCTCCTCCACGGCTTTAGGGTAAGCGGGGACACCTGGCCGCGAGAGCCGCATGCAGCGAATCCTCCCACCCGCTTCAGGAATGCGACTCTCCCCCTGTATCAGACGACCATCATCGAGCTCCGCGATGAGTTCCGCATCTTCGAGCGTCGCTGGCAACACCTGACCGCGTGTGTTGAGCAGGATGCTCATCTCTTCTATAGCTTGGTCGAAGCTACCTGTCATCTCCTGAAGCCCTGCGATCACGAGATTGCCCAGGGAGTGTCCTTGCAGAATCCCTCCTTGGAAGCGATGGTTGAAGAGCTGCGAGATCCGGGACTCGTCTTCAGCGAGCGCAATGAGACAGTTGCGAATATCTCCCGGGGGCAGGATATTGAGCTCGCGGCGCAGTCTGCCAGAACTGCCTCCATCGTCCATGACTGTAACGATGGCAGTGATATTAGCTGTAAGGTGTTTGACCCCGCGCAACAGGGAAGACAACCCTGTGCCCCCGCCAAGAGCGACGATGCGCGGCCCACGACTTAAGAGTTTCTTCTCAAAGAGGATCTCCCCCATGCGCCCCTCAGCAGGTGCAGCGATCGCTCGCACAATCGAACGACTGATCCGATGCACCCCAAAGAGCACTCCCATAGCCCCAACCACAATGAGACTCAGCGCTAAGAACAACGTGGAGAGCGCCGACGGCGCAACAATATTATAGACCGTCCGCACAAAATTCTGCCCCACCAGCACAAACAACCCCAAGATAAAGAGAGACAACGAGACGACCACAAGCGCCAGCCACCGCTTGACCCCGATCCCTGGATGGAGCCAGCGCCCCAAACGCACCAGGGCCTCCATAACTTATCGGCCTCCCCGCCGCGTCACCCGTTGGATCTTGGCTGCATCACCCAAGAGCGCTTCCAGCTGTGCCAACAGGGTTTTGGTCAGTCCCACCCTTATCCCCAAACGGACTGTCATTGGCTCATCGCCCAACAGCCGCACATAGACAGGCGACGCCCCCAGCGATGCTCCTAAAGACTCCTTGAGCTTCTGCACAAAAGGCTCCGTGACCTGCTCCGGATCTACATGGAGATAGAGCTGCACCGCCCTCTCCGCGTCTTCCAGAGATAAGAGCTCCTCAGCAATCACGTGAACACCGTTGGAGCGTTCCGAGCGCCGTTCAGTTCGCCCGCGTACCCATACGATCTGGTCTTCTTTGAGCAATCGCTTGGCTTGCTCATAAGATTCAGGAAAGACGATGACTTCTGCCTGCCCAGAGAGGTCCTCCAAACGCACAAAGGCCATGCGCTTCCCTGAGTTCGTCGTGATCACTCGTAGGGCATCGATCCGCCCGCCCACCTGCAGTTCCTTCCCCTCAGGCTGCTCTTGCACCCCTCGGAGATCGCACGTGCACAAGAACGCCAGACGCTCTTTCAGATGCTCCAACGGGTGCCCGCTCACATAGAGTCCAAGCAGCTCCTTCTCGAATCGTAATAACTCTGCCTTGGCGAATTCTTCGTGGCCATCGGTGGGGCGCTTGAGAGAGAATTCTATCTCCTCGTGATCGAAAAACGACTTCTGGCCGCTCTTGCGCTCTTGATGAGCTTGAGCAGCGAGCGCTAGTCCGGCCTCGACCTGGGCAAGCAATCCCTTGCGTGTGCCAAAGCGATCCAACGCTCCGCACTTTATAAGGCTCTCGAGCACCTCACGATTGAGGGCATC
Organism: Candidatus Bipolaricaulota bacterium; assembly: GCA_041641035.1. GTDB lineage: Bacteria > Bipolaricaulota > Bipolaricaulia > RBG-16-55-9 > DRXL01 > JANXCC01. Next base: position 7,059 of record JBEPZC010000027.1, on the reverse strand, counting down.
AAGGGGGATGCGCCGGCAGAAATCGGCGAAACTGCGAAACGGCCCGCCCTGCTTGCGAGCTTCTAAGATCGCCTGCACGGTGGCGCTACCCACGTTCTTGATCGCGCCCAACCCAAAGCGAATACGATTATCTGGCAAGGGCGTGAAGTCCGCATCGCTCTCGTTAATATCTGGCGGCGTGACGGTGATACCCAGCTCGCGACACTCTTGAATATATTCAGCGATCTTCTCAGTATTGCCTGCGACGCTCGTCAGCAGGGCTGCTAAGTAACACGTGGGATATTTCACTTTGAGATAAGCTGTCCAGTAAGAGATCAGAGCATACGCCGTCGAATGGGCCTTGACGAACCCGTAGCGTGCAAATTTTTCGATGTCCGCAAAGAGCTCTTCGGCCTTGGCGCGGGCGATCCCGTTCTGCACACACCCCTCGACGAAGCGCGCCCGCATCTTCTCCATTACGTCTTTTTTCTTCTTGCCTACAGCGACGCGCAGAATATCTGCTTCGGCGAGACTAAACCCGGCAAGCGTGCGCGCCATCAACAGCAACTGATCCTGATAGATCGGAAGCCCGTACGTCTCTTTCAGAACTGCTTCCAGATCGGGGTGAGGATAGGTCACAGGCTGGCGCCCGTGCTTACGTTCAATATAATCATTGGCCATGCCGCTCTCCAGCGGGCCAGGGCGATACAGCGCCAAAATCGCGATGAGATCGCGAAACTCTGTGGGCTTCAATCTCGTGAGCAGCGCGGTAATCCCAGAGCCTTCCAACTGAAAGACCCCAGTCGTGCGCCCCTCCTGCAACATGCGATAGACATCGGGATCGTCCAAGGGGATCTTCTGTAAGACGATCTCTTCGCCCGTGAGCTTTTTGACGGATTTGATCGTGTCGTCAATCGCTGTTAAATTGCGCAACCCCAGAAAATCGATCTTGAGCAGCCCGATGGTCTCCAGGTCTTTCATGTTGTACTGGGTGCGCACGGAGCCATCGCTGAGGCGCAGCAGCGGGGCAAAGTCCGTCACTGCTCCAGGGGTGATGACGACCCCAGCAGCATGGGTCGCGGCATTGCGGGCCAAACCTTCGAGCTTCCGCGCGACATCTAAGAGTTTGCGCACTTGCGAATCTGTCTCATAGCGACGGCGCAACTCGCTCACGCCCTCCAATGCCTCATCGAGCGTCGCTCCAAAGGGGATGAGCTTGGCAAGTTTATCTGCTTCAGAGTAGGCAAAGCCCATCACGCGGGCGACGTCGCGCACGACGCTGCGGGCTTTCATCTTGTCGAACGTGGCGATCTGAGCAACCCGCTCCCGCCCGTATTTTTGCTCGACATAGTGAATGACTTCATCGCGGCGGCGCATGCAGAAGTCAATGTCAATATCGGGGAGGCTGACGCGCGCCGGGTTCAAGAACCGCTCAAAGATCAACCCATACTCTAAGGGGTCTACGTCGGTGATGCCCAAGCAGTAACAGACCAAGCTGCCAGCGGACGAGCCGCGCCCCGGCCCTACAGGAATACCCTGACTCTTCGCGAACTTCACGAAGTCTTGGACAATCAAAAAATACCCCGCATAGCTCATGCGAGTAATGACATCGAGTTCATACTCCAAACGCTCTTGAATCTCCGGAGAGAGTGTGCCAAAGCGCGCTCGCGCGCCCTCATAGGCCAACGTGCGCAGATAGTCGTTTACGTCTTTATAGCCGGCAGGCAGCTCAAACGTCGGCAGATAGGTTTTTGAGAAATCCAGCTTCAGCTCGCATTGCTCCGCGACGCGCACCGTGTTCTCAAGCGCTTCGGGCCAGCGGGCAAAGAGCGGCGCAAGCTCCTCCACGCTCTTAAAGTAATACTCCTCGCCTTCATAGGAGCGACGATCCTCGTCGGTGAGCGTCTTTTCGCCCTGAATGTTCAGCAAGATCTCGTGAGCCTCGCGGTCTTCACGGGCAATATAGTGCACGTCATTGGTCGCGACGACGGGGGCGTTCACGCGACGAGCGATCTCGACCAGCTGTTCGTTTCTCGCGTCGTCTTCAGGTTGTCCGTGATGTTGAAGCTCGATGTAGAAGTTCTCCGGACCGACCATCGCACGAAACTCTTGTGCGACCTCCAGGGCATCCTCAAACTTATTCTGCCCCAACAGCCGACAGATCTCGCTGCTACGACACCCCGACAGAATAATCAGCCCTTCGCTATAGCGTCGTAGGAGCTCTTTGTCTACTCTCGGTTTATAATAGAACCCCTCAAGATACCCTAAACTGGTGAGCTTCACCAAGTTGCGATAGCCCGTCTCGTTGCGGGCCAGCACGGTTAAGTGATAATACTTCGTCCCGTTTTCTTTAGATTTTGTGTGGCGACTCTTTGGAGCCACGTAGAGTTCGCACCCAATGATGGGCTTGATCCCGTGCTCCTGAGCGTGTTTATAGAACTCAATCGCGCCACAGAGATTGCCGTGATCGGTGAGCGCCAGCGCAGGCATCTTCTGCTCCACACACTTCTTTACCAGCTCTTGTGTGCGGCACATCGCATCGAGCAGGCTGTACTCAGAATGCACGTGCAGATGCACAAACTGGCTCATGGCCCTTCCTCACCGTCTTCGATGAGAATATAGATCTGCTCTCCAGGCTTAACCATGCCCAGCTCTTTGCGCGCCAGATATTCGATCAGTTTGAGGTTGTCCTTCTCTGTGAGGCGCGCTGACAGACGCTCGATCTCCCTTTGAATTGTTGCCTTCTCCGCCTCAAGTTGGATCAGCTCTTGGTGGAGATGGCGGATCTGCAAGGCCCTCACGACGAACAGCCCGATCAATACCCCTGTGAACACGACTATCCCTAGGAGTACCCAGCGCCGTCTGTAAATCTCTCTTCGCTGCATCATGGGGCTCCTCCTAGGCGCGCCAGTCGAAGGTGATACTCCTCTTCCAATCGTAAAAGCTGATTATACTTGGCTGTACGCTCCCCGCGGCTGACCGAGCCAGTCTTGATCTGCCCCGCACCCGTGCCCACGGCAAGATCGGCAATAAACGTGTCTTCCGTCTCCCCAGAGCGATGAGAGATCACCGTTCTATAGCCCCCTCGACGCGCAGTCTCAATAGCGTGGAGAGTCTCAGTGAGCGTGCCGATCTGATTGAGTTTTATGAGCACAGCGTTGGCGATACCCTCACGAATGCCCCTCTCAATGAGTTTGGGGTTCGTCACAAAGATATCATCGCCGACGAGCTGCACACGTCTTCCCAAACACTTCGTGAGCTCTTGCCAGCCTGCCCAGTCGTCTTCAGCAAGGCCGTCCTCAATCGACACGATGGGGTATGTGCTGAGCCATCTTTCATACAAGCCGATGAGCTCGCTTGCCCTGAGGGTCTTTCCGTCTATGCAATAGTGCCCATCCGTGTACAACGTGCTGGCAGCGGAGTCAAACGCCAAGGCGAGGTCGCGCCCTGGCTGATACCCCGCAGCTGAGATCGCTTCTACGAGCACCTGAAAAGCTTCTTCGTTGCTCTGTAAGTGTGGAGCGAAGCCGCCTTCATCGCCGACGTTGGTGCTCAAGCCCCGGCTCTTGAGGATCTTCTTGAGGGCCTGGAAGGCCTCAACCGTCGCACGCAGGGCCTCACGGAACGAATCGAACCCCACTGGGACAAGCATAAACTCTTGAATGTCAAGATCGTTGTCAGCGTGCAGCCCCCCGTTGAGCACGTTGACTAATGGGGTGGGCAAGAGATTGTGAGGGCCAATATACTGAAACAACGGCTTCTTCAGAGAGCGCGCTGCGGCGCGCGCGTAGGCCAATGAGACTCCTAAGATCGCGTTCGCTCCTAGACGGCTCTTGTTCGGAGTTCCATCAAGCTCTATAAGAAAACTATCAAGCTCGTCTTGAGAAGAGAACGCACGCCCGATCAGCGCTCGGGCGATCTCTTCAGAGACGTTATGCACGGCGTGCAACACGCCCTTGCCGCCGTAGCGGTGATCGCCGTCGCGCAGTTCCACAGCTTCTTTGGTCCCCGTCGAGGCCCCCGATGGCACCGCCGCACGCCCCCATGAGCCGTCTTCCAACTCGACCTCGACTTCGACCGTTGGGTTGCCACGCGAGTCTAAGATCTCTCGCGCGCGCAAAGCGCGGATCTTCATAGTTTTAGTATAGCTCACCCTCTCCTGCGCAGACAAGCCCCTCTGTCCCCTCCCTACTTACTCGTGAAACTCCAGCAGATCGCCGTCACGAACGATATAATGACGTTCGACGCGCTGGCCCGGAAACTCTGCCGAGCCCCACACTCGCGCGTACGCAAATTTTTCAGCAAGGTCTTTGTGAATCGCCCGCGCAACGTCAACCACTGTGCTCCCTGCAGGCAAGACATACGGCAGATCTTTCTTGAAGGGCTGTCCCGGCTTCTTTGTGTACACGCGCACGACCTGAAGCCCCTCAAAGAACGCCTTGCCCAATTCTCCCAGCCCCTCCGCAGAAATCACCGAAACCCTAATGACCTGAAACTGCGAACCCGCCACTGACCGTAATTCCTCAAGATGCTGAGCCGCTTGGTCAGCATCGCTCTTTGTCCCTATAAGAAGGGCGCGCTTGACCGTCCCTGCCCCCTCAATGGAGAGCTCTGACGTCGTATGCCCAACCAGATGGATACGCGCCTTCTCCAGCCAATCGAGCGCCGTCAGCAGATCTTCGCCTGGCGTCTCCGACGACAGGTCTATTAAGAGCGCGACCAGATCGCACTGCCGAATGAGGCTGTAGACCCAAGGCTCGGTGAACTCTGACAGCGGGGGCAGATCAACGAGCTGAAGCTGAACATCTTCGAAGGGCATCATACCCACGGTGGGGCGGAAGGTCGAGAACGGGTACTCAGCGATCTCGGGCTTGGCGTTGGTGACAGCAGCTAAGAGCGAAGATTTCCCGCAGTTGGGCAGCCCCACCAGCGTGATCTGCCCTGCTCCCTCGCGCTCGATGTGATCGTAGCCCGGCCCTCGCCCGCCCTTCTGCTTCTTTTGCTGTTGCTGGACTTCCTCTTGGAGCTTGGCCCACTTGCGCTTGAGTTCGACGCGCAGCTTCTCTGTCCCCTTGTGCTTGGGGACAAGAGCCATCAGCTCTCGCAGAATCGCGAGCTTCTCTTCGGGGCTTTTGGCTGCGCGGAAGCGCAGCTCGGCCTCAATATACTCCGGTGGCAGGTTTGCAGGCATAGGAGACCACCGGCTCTATTAAACCGAGCGGGGGCGCGCCGGTCAACTACTGCTCGACTTCGTAGGGGAGGAGCGCCATCTTGCGGGCGCGCTTGACTTCACGAGCTAATTGCCGTTGATGCTTGGCGCACAAGCGTGACGCACGGCGGGGTAAGATCTTGCCCAACTTGTTCATGTGCCGCTTCAGCTCATCTGGTTGCTTGTAGGTGAGCACCACGTTGTGCTCGCATAGCTTACATTCGTTGCGGCTCTTCAGTTTGCCGCGCTGCACACGGCCTTTGCTGTCCATCGTCTCTCTCTTCGCCATCTTCATAGCCCTCTAAAATGGAACTTCTTCCTCTCCTTCTGGTGGAATCTCTTTGGGTTCATCGAACTTGTCCGGCGGAGCTGCTGGCTCGCCTTCACCGCGACGGCTATCTAAGAACTGCACGGTACGTGCCACGACTTCGGCGATCTTGCGCCGCTCCCCCTCTTCGGTCTGATAAGTATCGATGCGCAAGCGCCCCTCAACTGCCACCATGCTTCCTTTGCTCAAGAAGTTCACACAATGCTCGGCTTGTTGCCCCCACACCACGATGGGCACAAACGTCGTCTCTTCCTGAAGGTTGCCGTCGCGGTCGCGCCAGCGCCGATTGACCGCGATAGAGAACCGCGCTCGCGCCATGCCGTTCTGGGTATAGCGCAGCTCTGGGTCATCGGTGAGGTTGCCGATCAGCACCACATGATTGAGGCTAGGCATGCGTTGTCACTGTCGCACGATGTGATAGTCTCACAATTTGGTACCGCAACACGTTCTCGTCGAGCTTAAACCGCTCGTCGAGTTTCTTGACCTGATCGGGCGTCCCAGTGAACTCCATGAGCACATAGTAGCCCTTGTCAAATTTCTTGATCGGATAGGCCAGCGGGCGCATGCCCCACTCGTCAATGGTGACGACCTGGCCGCCGCTTTCATTCACGGACTTCTGAAACTTCGTGATCGTCTGCTCGAGTTGAGCTTTCTCTAAGTCTGGCCGAACTATATATAATACTTCGTACGCACGCTGATTTGCCACGAGATCCTCCATCTCGATACTGCTCTGCAGGTGCTTGAGTATAACAGACAGTTCAGTCGCTGTCAAACGCTATGGCTTCAGCCGATAGATCATCCTTGGGAAGGGGATCGTTTCGCGCAAGTGCTCGATTCCCGCAATCCACGTCGTGAGGCGTTCCACACCCAACCCAAACCCAGAGTGAGGCACGCCCCCGTACCTTCTCAAATCAATGTACCATTGATAGGGCTCTTCCGGAAGCCCAAAGTCCTTCAAGCGCTGCTTCAAGAGAGCAATATCTGAGATGCGCTGGCTGCCCCCAATGATCTCCCCATACCCTTCAGGAGCGATCAAGTCCGCTGCTAAGACCAGATCGGGATTGTCGGGTTTGGGCTCCATATAGAACGCTTTCATCTTCGCGGGGAAGAACTCGACGAAGACCGGACGCCCATAGTGCTGCCCTAACGCTTCCTCGTGCGGCGCGCCAAAATCGTCCCCCCACTGAAGCTGCTCTACCTCCCCAGAGGCGATCTTCTCCTTCAAAAGATCGTTGACGATCTCTAAAGACTCAGCATAAGAGACGCGCGCAAACGGCTCCTCAATGACTCTTTCGAGCACATCCGTCTGGCGTCCTAATTCTTTGAGTTCGCGGGCGCGCTTGCGCAGACAGCGCTCGATCACGTATTTTACGAGCTCTTCTTGCAGCTTCAGGTTCTGCTCGTGCTCGAAGAACGCCACTTCAGCCTCGGCCATCCAGAACTCCGTCAAGTGTTTGCGGGTCTTGGACTTTTCGGCTCTAAAGGCCGGGCCGATCCAGTAGACTTTGCCCAGGGCCATCGCCGTTGCTTCTAAGTAGAGCTG
>JBEPZC010000026.1:0-10579 GCA_041641035.1 Candidatus Bipolaricaulota bacterium | reverse complement strand
TTGACCGTTCAGAGTTATTCTGTGCGCAGACACCGCAGGGATTTCAGAAGAGACTCGTGCTCGAAGCGCTCCAGCGTGCGTGTGCTCAGGGACGCTATTTCCCTGATGAGGCGAGCGCGCTCTTAGCCATGAGCGGTGTGCAGGCTCAGGCCGTGCCAGGAGACGAACAGAATATCAAAGTCACGACACCACGAGATTTACAGATCGCCGAATGCTTGCTCACGGTTCGAGCTGCTTCTTGAGCCTTGCTACAAGCTCGAGTGCTTCCAGCGGCGTCAGCTTGTTAACATCTATTTTTTTGAGCTCTTGCACGATCGGGTGCTCTTCGGCTTGAAAGATCGCCAACTGCTTGACAAAGCGCGGATCTCTCTTGCGTAGTTCACCCATCGCATCAAGAGGGTTATTCTGCAAAATCTTCTGGAGGATCTCGTCGGCCTTGCGCGTCACAGCATCGGGAAGCCCGGCCATGCGCGCCACGTGCACCCCATAGCTGCCTTCGGTCGCTCCCGGCGCGACCTTGTGCAGAAAGATCACTTGGTTGCCGTACTCTTTCACCTGGACGTGACAGTTCTTGATGCCCGGCAGGCGCTCAGCGAGTTTGGTCAACTCATGATAATGGGTAGCGAAGAGCGTTTTTGCTCGGACCTTTGTCGCTAAATATTCTGCGACCGCCCACGCAATGCTCACCCCGTCGAAGGTGCTCGTCCCTCGGCCCATCTCGTCGAGAATAATCAGACTATGTTCGGTCGCGTTGTTGAGGATATTGGCGGTCTCCAGCATCTCCACCATGAATGTGCTGTATCCAGCCGCGAGCATATCGCTAGCTCCAACACGCGCGAAGATCTTATCTACAATGGGCAAGACGGCTTCTTTGGCGGGCACGAACGAGCCAATCTGCGCCATCAGACAGATCAACGCGACTTGTCTCAAATAGACGCTCTTGCCGCTCATGTTGGGCCCCGTCAGCACGATCAGATATTCACCCTCGGCAAAAGAGAGATCGTTGGGGACGAACTGCCCACCAGGAAGCAGTTTCTCCACAATGGGATGTCGGCCGTCCTTGATAGAGATCTCGTGATGGTCGGTGAAACGCGGGCGCGTGTAGTGAAAAAGATGCGCAGCTTCGGCGAGCGCTGATAGGACGTCCAATTCAGCGATAATCCGCCCAAGCTGTTGGATCTCAAAGATCTTCTGGGCGGCTTGATCACGCACGGTGCAGAAGAGCTCATACTCCAAACGCTGCGCGCGCTCCTCCGCTGATAAGATCTTCTCTTCGTATTCTTTGAGCTCAGGGGTGAAAAACCGTTCAGCGTTCGCCAGTGTCTGTTTGCGATGATAATCTGGGGGGACGCGCTTTGCTGCTGCCTTGCTCACTTCAAGATAGTACCCAAAGACCGTGTTGAACCCGACTTTGAGCGTTTGGATGCCGGTGCGCTCGCGCTCGCGCGCTTCCAGCTCCACGATCTTGTGCTTAAAGATTCGCTCTTGTGCTTTGAGCGCATCAAGCTCAGCAGAGAAGCCCTCTTTGATAATGTTGCCCTCCTTGAGCTCAAGCGGGGCGTCGTCACGGATGGACCGCTGCAAGAGCTCGCGCAACTCATCAAGGGCTAATGACCGAGCTTGTACCGCCAAGTCTGTGAGCTTTCGCGGGGCATTGCGTTCAGCCCAGCTGTGGAGGTGCGCGACCAGCTCAGGTAAGCGCTCCAGCGATTGGCGCAACGAGAGCAGATCCCTGGGAGTGACACGCCCTGCACCAAGCCGCCCCGCCAGACGCTCCAGATCTGCGATCTTCCTTATGATCTCGCGCACAGCCCCGCGCTCCAGACCGTTCTCCACGAAGAACTCCACCGCATCGAGGCGCTGCTCACAAAGCGTGCGATCGAGCAGAGGCGCGAGCAGCCATTGTCTGAGGAGCCTCTCCCCCATCCCTGTGACCGTATGATTGAGCACGTGAAACAGGGTCGCATCTGCCCCAGAGCTGCGCAGCTCCTCGAAAATCTCCAGATTGCGCAGAGTGAACGAGTCAAGCCCCATCTGACATGACAGCTGATAGAAACTCGGTGGGCTCAAATGTTTGAGAGCCCCCTTCTGAGTCTCTTGGAGATAACTGATCAGCCCTGCGGCGCTGCGACCAGCTACCTCTGGTAAGCCCAACCCAGCAAGCGAGATGATCCCGAAATGATCAAGAAGCTTCTGCACGTGAAACTGATACGGCTCAAGCTGGCTGAGAGCCCCTTTGTGATGTGCGGTAACCAAGCTCTGCAGGGAAGAGTCGTGAGCGAGGACGATCTCAGAGGGACGAATTCTGTTCAGCTCGTGTTGTACATCGCTGAGGGCCAGCTCCGTCGCGCGGAATTCCCCTGTGGAGATATCAGCGTAAGCAAATCCGCACAGATCGCCCTCTTGATAGAGCGCAGCGACGTAGTTATTGAGCCCGCGCTCCAGCAATTCTTCTTCTACAATCGTGCCTGGGGTGAGGATCCGCACGACATCGCGCTCGACGAGCCCCTTCGCCTCCTCAGGGTCTTGAAGCTGCTCGCAGAGAGCTACTTTGTACCCCTTCTTCAACAGCTGATTGACATAGAACGTGACGCGCTTGACAGGAACACCAGCCATGGGAGCGTCTTCGCGTTTGGTCAGGACAATGTCGAGCTCGCGCGCTACCAACTCCGCGTCCTCAAAGAACGTCTCGTAAAAATCCCCAAGCTGAAAGAAGAGAATGACGTCTTGATATTGCGCTTTAATGCGCAAGTACTGCTGCATCATGGGGGTGAGCTTTGCTTTGGTCATGGCTCGCTCTCCGATGATAGCATAGCCCCCAAGGACATACAACTCTCCCAATCGGCTTGAGTGTTGATATTGATCAACGCGCGCAACGTGGGATCAACGACGCGCAGCTCCTCTTCAGGGACGATCTTGAGCGGGACGCTATCGAGCAGGTCTTGAAGGGAGGAACGCCCCTGCGCGTGCAGCTTTTCTATCATACCAAGACAGTCTTTATGATATATCGCGAAAGTCGGCACACGGTGGTTCTGTAGAGAGGGGACGACCGCCTTCACCGACTGATCTATATGGCTTCTCAGCACATCGATCACGGCTTTGCTCAGGAAGGGCATATCGCACGCGACGACCAGACTATACGAGTAACGAGCGTGGTGTAAGCCCGTGTAGAGCCCGCCAAGTGGCCCGATATCTTTGATCTCATCAGCAAAGATCGGCACATGGAGAATCTCTTGGTAGCGTCTCTGCGCCCCGGTGACGACGAGCACGTCATCACTGATCTTTTGGAGACGCACAACGAGATCTTCAATGAGCGTGCGGCCTCGCCACGGCAAGAGAGCTTTGTCGCGCCCCAAGCGGCGCGACTCTCCCCCTGCTAAAACGATCACTGAGAGAGGCTGATCAGTTCTCATAAGAAGAGAGTACTCCACCAGACAGCGCTCACGCAAGTCAGGGGCGCTTCGACTCAGAAGACACGATCAGGCGCTGACGACGCTCCAGCGGGGCAAACAGAAGATATTGCAGGAGAATGCTGCTGCTATAGACAGCGCACACAATGAGGAAGATCGGCCCGAAGCCCCACAAGAGTTGGAGCTGGCCACTCAGCCAGGCGCTCCCTGCAAAGAGTAGGTTCCACGCCATCGTCGACCAGCCGTTCACCGTAGCGCGGTCCTCAGGGGCGACTTGCTCCATCACAAAGAGCGAATAGATTGGAGCACTCATAGGCATGAGCGCGTAGCGCATTACAAAAGCCAGTGCAACGACCCACAGCACCGGCACGAAGGCCATCATCAGCAGGAAAGGAATGGAGAGCGCCTGCGTCCACACGATCATGCGCACCTTACCAAGACGTTGCGCCAGCGGCGGCCCAGCTAATGATGCGATCCCCATCCCCGCGGCTCCCAAGGCAAAAAGCGTTCCTAACAGCGCATCAGGTGCGTTGAACTGGAGCTTGAAAAAGACGTTCATGAACGGGATAAACAGACCCGCCCCCAGACCGAGGACCATATTGGGCACGATGAGCTTGAAGACCAGCCCTGCTGGTGTTTTGAGATTCCACCTGAGGCGAGCGTGGCTGCCCTCTTGGAATACCGGGCGCATCCGCACCAAGGGCACGATGCTCAATCCCACAAGCGCGACACCCACGCCGAGTGTCCATCGATAGACAATAGCTGTGCTCTCTGCGACAGCAAGGCCGCGAGCAAAGAGCGGTGGCAGAGCACCGCCCACAAAGCTGCCAAAAAACCCTGACAGCGTCTGAAGCGCAAACTGCACACTGAAAAGATGGGTGCGCTCATGCTCCTGACTCTCTTCAATCATAAACGGCGCGCTGACGACTTGCAGGAGTGCCCCGCCTAGCCCGAGCACCCCAATAGAAAAGACTAACAGTTCGGACTGAGTGAAGATGACGAGGCCGAGCGCGCCGAGCCCGCTTAGGGCTATGCCGATAATCAACGTGCGCCGATGTCCCAGGGAGTCCCCCAACATACCCGCAGGCACGGCAAGCAGAGCTGTCACCAACGGGGGGATCGCTGCCATCACCCCAATGAAATCTTGCTTGTACCCCAGACGCAACAGATAAATATTGAGAAAGAGCGAGAATATGCTCGATGCTACCCCCACGAGAAAGACCGACAGGAGAAAGAGTCGAGCGTTGGGACTAAAGCGCCGCAATCGATTGGCGTAGTCCGTCAGAAAGTGCGACATGAGACTTGATTATAATCTGCGTGGTGTATTTGAGCAAAATGGACAGAGCTGATGTGCCCCTGTTTCATAGCAGCTCCACCCAAATGCGTGCCCCTTGGGGAATCTCTTCAAGATCTGAAGGGACGCAGAGGATCCCATCAGCTCGCGCTAACGTTGAAATATTGTTCGGATGCCCCCACAGGGGCTCGGCGTAGAGCGTCTTGCTTGTCTCGTCTATCTTTAAACGCACAGCCACGAAGTCTTCACGCCCCATCGCAGATTGCACCGTCTGGGTCAGCTGCGCTGACACCAACCTATGCGAGGGCAATAAGACTTTCAGCCCGCTGCGGCGCGCCAGCACCACGCGCACAAACTTCTCAAAAACGATAACAGACGAGACGGGATTGCCCGGCAGCCCGATCACGGGCTTTCTCTCAACTACTGCGAAGAGTGTAGACTTGCCTGGCCTGATCTGCACCCCGTGTACCAAGACCTGCCCTAGCTCTTGAAGGATTTGGAGCGTCCAGTCGCGCGCCCCCACCGACGACCCCCCTGAGATCAGAACCATATCACAGTGGCTCACGGCGTGCCGCACCGCCGCGCGAATTCTCTCTTTCTCGTCGGGCACGATCCCCAACAAGACACCCTGAGCGCCTTGGGATGCGATCAAGCCACTCAAGATATGGGAGTTGATCTGGCGCACTTGCCCTGAACGAATTTTCTCCTCGGCTTCGACGAGCTCCGAGCCGGTGCTGATGATCCCCACCCGCACGCGCCGATAGACCCTGACCGAGAGAACCCCCATAGCCAGCAGCGCTCCGATGTCTACCGCGCGCAGCTTGTGCCCGCTTGTGAAGACACGCTCACCGCGCCGAAAGTCAGAGCCAGGCGGGAGCACGTGCGTCCCCGGCGCTATTGCTGTAAAAATCCGCACGAATTGATTGTCTTGGCGCTCTGTCTCCTCGAACATTATGACGGCGTCAGCACCGGGAGGCATGGGGCCGCCCGTGGGGATCTCGCACGCTTCCCCTCTGTTCACAACGGGCAACGTGCGAGGGTCTTGCCCCATCTCGATTGAGCTGAGTATTCTCACCGTGACAGGATGTTCACGGCTTGCCCCTTGGGTTTCTTGAGCGCGCACAGCGTAGCCATCCATCGCAGACCGGGCAAACCCCGGAACATCTTCAGGGCAGAAAATATCTTCTGCGAGCACCCGACCGAGAGCATCGGTTGTTGGGGTCGTCTCTTGCTCAGCGATAGGCTCGCTGTGTGCAAGCGCCAGGGAGATAGCCTCTTCAAGGCTCCGTGTTTGAAGTGCTCCCATGGGGTTCTCCTTTCTCCAGACGCTATGACGAGAAAACTATTATGATCAGTCCTACACGAGAAATCAAGAGTATACCGTACAAGGGAGCAGGTTGCTTGCTCCCCTTGGGGCACAGTATAATCACAATAGCTCGAACGCGGTGAAGGCCATCTGATCATTCCTAGACAGAAGGGAATGCTTTTACTTTTTGCAAGGGGTGCGCTGTGAGCAAGTATATCTTTGTAACCGGCGGAGTGCTCTCCGGCTTGGGCAAGGGCATCACGTCGTCTTCGATTGGGTTGCTCCTCAAGTCGCGCGGCCTGAGAGTGACTGCTATTAAGATCGACCCCTATCTCAACTGCGACGCAGGCACGATGAACCCCTATCAACACGGGGAAGTCTTCGTGCTCAACGACGGCGGCGAAGCCGATATGGACTTGGGCAGCTACGAGCGCTTCTTAGATATAGATTTGACACAAGATCACAACATCACCACGGGGAAGATCTACAAGAGCGTCATCGAGAAGGAACGCCGCGGAGACTATCTCGGTGCTACAGTGCAGATCATCCCCCACATCACCGACGAGATCAAATCGAGCATCAAGCGGGTGGCCGAGCGCACCAAGGCCGATATCGTCCTTGTGGAAGTGGGCGGCACGGTGGGCGACATCGAATCCATGCCGTTCTTAGAAGCTCTTCGCCAGATGCACCAAGAGCTGGGTGACGACCAGTGCCTCTTCGTGCACACGACTTTGGTACCGACGGTCTCGGTCGTCGGCGAACAGAAGACAAAGCCGACCCAGCATTCTGTGAAAGAGCTGCGGGCCATTGGGATTCAGCCTGATGTGATCATCGGGCGAAGCACTGCCCCTCTCACCGAAGGGATTCGCAAGAAGATCGCGCTCTTTTGCGATGTCCCCTTTGAAGCCGTCATCAGCGCCCCTGATGTGCCATCGATCTACCAAGTGCCTCTCTTGTTTGAAGAACAGGGCTTGACAACGTTGCTGTTACACCGATTGAGACTCCCCGCGCAACGCGAAGACTTAGCCGAATGGAAACGCTTTGTCCATGCTGTGCTCCATCCTCGCGAGCGAGTGTGCATCGCCATCGTCGGCAAGTACACGACTCTGCGCGACAGTTACGTCAGCTATATTGAGGCGCTCACGCACGCGGGAGCAGCCCTCGGCGTGGGGATCGATATCAAATGGATCGAAGCTGATGGGTTTAGCGAGTCCCAGATGGAAGGGGTAGCTGGGATAATCGTCCCCATGGGATTTGGCTCTCGCGGGGCTGAAGGGAAGATGAGAGCTATTCACTATGCGCGCACGCATCAGGTGCCGTTTCTTGGGATCTGCTATGGCTTTCAGCTTACGGTTATCGAGTTCGCCCGCTCCGTGCTGGGCTTATCAGAAGCCAACAGCACAGAGTTCGGACCGACCGAACACCCGGTCATTGACCTGATGCCGGAGCAAAAGGAGCTCACCGAGAAGGGCGCGACGATGCGACTGGGAGCGCACCCCGTGCTCATCGAGCGCGGCACGCTCGCCCACAAGCTCTACGGTGCGCTCGAGATCTCCGAGCGCCACCGCCATCGCTATGAAGTCAACCCTCGATATATCAGGGAGTTAGAAGCAGCCGGGCTGAAGTTCTCTGGGAAATCCCCCGATGGCCGACGCATGGAGATCGTCGAGCTGCCGGAGCATCCGTATTTTATCGCATCGCAGTTCCACCCAGAGTTCATGTCGCGGCCAACCCGGCCGCGCCCGCTCTTTGTAGGGTTGGTTCAAGCATGTCTCGCACGGCGAAAGCTGCTAGTCTCGTCATAATCATCGGGCTGGCAGTGCTCATCCCTTGGCTGTGGTCCTCGATGCCCCCCCTGGAGATCGCTCTGCAATCATCCCCAGCGATCTCCGCAGAAGGTGCCCGCATTATCAAATACGACGCCCAGGGAAAGAAACTGTGGGAGCTCGAAGCCCGCTCGATACACGTGACAGAGAGCGACAGCGTTGCCGAACAAGTCCTCCTGCGCTTCTTCGACGACCAAGGCCGTGAGACGCTCACCGTCCAGGCTCCTCAAGCTCGCTTGTACAATAGTACCGGCAACATGGAGCTGCTCGGCTCCCTCGTCGCTACGGGCAGCGAGTTCTCGCTCGTCACGGAGAATCTTTACTGGGACAACGAGAAGAAACTGCTTGCGACTCCAGCGTCTGTGCGGATCGAGCGCGACGACTTTACCCTGGTGGGGCGGGGGATGGAGTACTCTTCTGAGACAGGGCTCGTGACTATTGTGAGCGAAGCGCAGCTGACCTTGCGCGTGCGCCAAGAGAAAGAATGATCCTCCGCACTGAAGGATTAGTGAAAAGCTATGGAGGACGCCGCGTGGTGGATGGCGTTTCTTTGCAGATCGAAAGCGGCACAATTGTTGGGCTATTGGGGGCCAACGGTGCGGGCAAGACCACGACGTTCTATATCATCACGGGGCTGATCGCTCATGAGGCCGGAGAGATCTTTCTCGACGAAAAGCCCATTGGACGCTGGCCGTTCTACATGCGGGCTCGCCAAGGGATCCACTATCTTCCTCAAGAACCCTCGGTCTTTCGCAAGTTAAGCGCCCTGGAGAACCTCTTGCTCGTCTTAGAGCATTGGGAGCCACAGCCGCGCGAGCGCCGGCGCCGAGCTTTGCAGCTCTTGCAAAGACTCGGTGTGGATCACCTGGCTGACCAGCGGGTGGATACCTTGTCCGCGGGGGAGCGCCGGCGCGTCGAGATCGCGCGGGCACTTGCGACATCCCCGCGATTTCTCTTATTAGATGAACCCTTCTCCGGCATAGACCCGATCTCCGTTGCGGACATCCACAAGATCATCCGGGCGCTCGCCTCCGATGGCATCGGCGTGATCGTGACCGATCACAACGTGCGCGAGACGCTGAGCGTCACAGATTACGCCTACCTGCTCAATGAGGGGAAGCTCATACTCTCTGGCTCTCCCGCAGAGATCGCTTCTCATCCCCTGGCACGGCAGTATTATCTTGGTGAGGATTTTCAGCTGTAAAATACTAAGAAGAGGGCTCAGCGCTCAGCGTTTTGGCCTTCTTTTGATAGAGCTTCTTCCACAAGATCAGCCCGCCAAAGAGGAGAAAGAGAATGACGCTGATGACTTGTGCGGCTCGCAGCACATCGGGGACGAGCCAGAGCGCGTCCGCTCGCAAGAACTCCATCCAAAACCGCAAGAACGAGTAGAGCACCATATACAGCGACGCGAGAAATCCATCTTGAAAGTCCTTCGTGCGCAGCCACATCAGCACACCAAAGATGAGAAGATCGCCGAACATCTCATAGAGCATCGTGGGGTGGGTGGGGATGTGGCCGAACTGCTGAAACGCTGGGGTGCCCTCTTTGTAGACGACCCCGACCCAATCGAGCCATGAGGGCCATTGCGGCCCGATGGGCGTCCCATAAGCGTCACCGTTCATAAAGTTCCCAAAGCGCCCCAGGGCTTGGCCCAAGATCATACTAGGCGCGACGGCGTCTGCAAACTGCCACAGCGACACCTTCTTCCATTTGGAGTAGACCCAAAGCATCACCAGCCCCGCTAAGATCCCCCCGTGAATCGCTAACCCGCCTTCCCAGATCGCCACGACGTTGAGCAGCGTCTTGAGCAGATCATCAGGGACATAGAAATTGGACCATTGGAAGGCGACATAATAGAGCCGGGCACCAATGATCGCCACGGGCACGGCAATCAAGACAAAGTCTAAGATATCATCGAGCGTCAATGGGAGCCCCTTGCGGACGACCTCGCGGCGCGTGAGAAAGATCCCAACGACAATAGCGATCACGTACATCAACCCGTAATAGCGTATGTGAATAGTGCTTCCCCACGGCATCGGGATTTCTACTAAGATCGGATTCATGAGCTTATCCCCCTGCTGTCTGTTCAGTAAGAGCGATTGTACGCGATAGCTCGCCCCGACGTCAAGCGACTTGAGCATAGGTGATCTTGCTCGTAAGATAGGAACGCTATGAATGTTGATGTGGGGATGATAGGGTTAGCGGTGGGGGCAGGCATTGTCGCGTTCTTCAATCCCTGTGGGTTTGCCCTGCTCCCCTCGTACGTGGCTCACTACTTGGGGAGTCGCTCGAACACCTCGACCAGCCCAGAGAGATGGTGGGAGCGCGGCCTGCATGGCCTAGCGCTCGGAGGAGCTGTGAGCGCTGGGTTCTTCACGGTCTTCCTCGTGCTCGGCGGTGTTGTATCTGTAGTGGGCATGACTGTTGGGGCATACTTCCCCTGGTTCACGGTTTTTGTGGGGCTTGGGCTGATCGCTCTAGGAATCTTCACCGTGCTAGGGCATGAGTTTTCGCTTGCGTTGCCCTTCCAAACCCGCCGTCAGGGGGTCTTCTTCTATTATTTTTATGGGATTGGCTACGCCATCGCATCGTGCGGATGCACGCTGCCCATCTTTATGATCTATGTCGTGGGGCCGACCTTGACCGTTGGCCCACTCAACGGCCTGCTGAACTTTCTCGCCTACGCATCGGGCATGACGCTGATGATGCTGTTGCTTTCGCTCACTATGGCGTACTCCAA
>JBEPZC010000025.1:0-10655 GCA_041641035.1 Candidatus Bipolaricaulota bacterium | reverse complement strand
TCATCCAGAGCAAAAACGCTCCAGTCCGAATGTGGTGTCGCTCGACGTCGTGGCTGATATCTACTATCTGGGCTGTGGGACAAATCGAAAGGATGACGGCTTTCATCGCTGCCGGATACCCTGAAGCCGAGCCAAAGTCGCTGAGCAGCGTTATCACAGCCATGGTGTTGTCATTGTAGAGCTGTTTGCGCTGGCGTGCAAGAGAGGTTATGCCAGCAGGGGGGTATAATGCTGCCTATCGGTACTCATCGCTCTTACTTTTTGAGATGATTTGGTAAGGCTTAGTTATCCACATACACTCGCGCGACTCTCTTGGACAGCGCCGTCAGTATGACCTCCGTGAAATTTGCCCCGATCTTGCGCGCGATCTCCTCCGCGGGCATCTGCGGGCCGATCAGCTCGACTTCATCCCCAACTTTGACTTCCGGAATATCCGTCACGTCTACAGTAATCTGGTCCATCGAGATCGAGCCGACCATCGGCGCACGCTTGCCGCCAATCACGACCTCACCTACATTGGCCAACAGCCAAATCACTCCATCGGCATACCCCACAGGGATCGTAACAATTCTCGACCTTCTCTTCGTCTGGAACCGGCGTCCGTAGCCGATAAAACTCCCTTCGGGCAGTTCGTTCATGGTGACGATCCAACTGCGCATCTTCAAGATGGGCTTAATTGGCTCTGTCCATGGGCGGCGCACCTCGGGGTAGCCGTAGAGCAGGATCCCCGGACGGATCATATTATAATACCCTGTTGTCACTTCGCTCTCATACTGAACAAAGCCAGAGCTGTTGGCAATATGTCGCAATGGGGGCAAGATTCCCTCTTGGTCGAGTTGGGCTAAGAGATCGTTGAAGGTAGCGATTTGACGGCGCGTGAACTCTTGGTCTTCTTTCTTTTCGCTGTACGAGCAGGCAAAGTGCGAAAATATTCCAATGCACTCTAGAGCAGGCATCTGGGCTATGGCGCGGCAGAGGGCGAGGGCGTCTTTGGGGAGCACGCCGTTGCGCCCCATCCCCGTGTCTACTTTCACTTGGACACGCACCCTGCGGCCCTGACGCTGGGCTTCCTCAGCGAGGGCTCGCACAAACTCTATGCTCGATACGGTGATGTCAACGTTGGCCCGGACAAGCTCAGGGATGTGTGCTATTCGCGACGAAGATAAGATGAGAATAGGCGTTCTGATGCCCGCATCGCGCAGCTCCATAGCTTCAGCGATGTTGGCCACGCCAAAATAGTCAATGCCCGCTCTCTCAGCAGCGCGAGCCACCCCAACAGCCCCGTGCCCATACGCATCAGCCTTCACAGGGAAGAGGATCTTTATCTGCTCGCCCAGGCGCGCGCGCACCGTCGCAATGTTCTGCGCCAGCTGGCGCAGATCAATCACGGCTTCGGACATATATGGCCGCATAGCACTGCTAGTATACGCTTCGAAGAGACTTCTCCCAAGAGAGCGCGACCCATGCCTACAAGACCAACTCCTTGCGGGAGCAGGACGTCTGTCTCTTGCGCCCTGCGGTCTCCCCCGTACAATCAGCTCCGCATGAACAGCGCGATCATTGGGATTTTAGGCGGCATGGGGCCGGCTGCAACGGTAGAGCTCTTCCGGCGCATCGTCCTCAAAACCCCCGCTCAATGTGATCAAGATCACATTCACGTCGTTCTTGATAGCAACCCCAAAATCCCCGATCGCGGGCCGTTCATTTTGGAGGGGGGGCCTGATCCTCGCCCGGCGCTGTGTCGCAGTGCCCGAAGGTTAGAGAAGATGGGCGCGAGCTTTATCGTCATGCCCTGTAATACAGCGCATGTCTTCTTGCCCTATCTGAGAAGAGCTGTTCGTATCCCATTTATAGATATGATCGCTGAGACGGCTCGGGTCGTCCGGGAGCCTTGTGTTGGATTGCTTGCCACGGAGACGACAATTCGCACAGGGCTCTATCACGATGCCTGTGCCCCCTACGGGATAGAGATCGTGACGCCTTTGCCAGAGGATCAAGCGCGCATTATGAAGATCATCTATGCGATCAAGGGTGGCTCATATGGCTTGACGATCCAGCGGGATTTGCGCGCCATAGCGCGCCGGTTGCGCGAGCGTGGCGCGGAGGCGTTGATCGTGGGGTGCACTGAACTCTCACTGGTTGCGCAAGATCTTGATGGGCCTATCTATGATGCTCTCGATATCCTTGCTGCCGTAGCTGTGCAGAGAGCCCTCTCTTTGACCCCAGCTAGCAGGGAATTCGCCAGATGCCGCACCCCGACCATACCAATAACCACATGAACAGAAGAACAATTGCAAGCAGAGCCAGCACCAAAACCCCGTACAAGATCTGGCGGGCGCGCATGGCGCACTGATTGTACCCCGCACGAAGAACCAATCACAACCAAGAGCTTGGAGATCATTGGCCTTGCTATGCTCCAGTGGGCATGGCATAATGTGCTGGACACACAAGGAGGCTGACGCATATGCCATTGCTCACGGAACAGAATAAACAGCAGGTCCAGAAGATCTTGCAGCAGCTTGCTCATCCTGTGACGGTGCACTACTTCACCCAGGAGTTCGAGTGCGAGCCGTGCCAGATCACGCATGAGCTTCTGAAAGAAGTCACGGCGCTCTCGGAGAAGCTCACGCTCAAGGTCTACGAGTTCAAGAACGACCAAGAGGCGGCGCAGCGCCTGGGAGTAGATAAGATCCCTGCCATCGTGTTAGAAGGGAAGAAGGTCTATGGGATTCGGTTCTTCGGCGTCCCAGCAGGGTATGAGTTCTCGGCATTCTTAGAGGACCTGATAGACGTCTCGCGCGGGACAACGTCGCTCTCGCTGGAGAGCCAGAGCTTGCTCAACACGCTGATTAAGCCCTTGCACATCCAGGTCTTTGTGACGCCTACGTGCCCTTATTGCCCATCAGCCGTCAGGATGGCGCATAAGATGGCACTCTATAGTGAGAAGATCAAAGCCGACATGGTCTCTGCCTTGGAATTTCCCTACCTGGCAGACAAATATGACGTTTATGGCGTGCCTAAGATCGTCGTTAACGATGGCGCAGTGATGTTTGAAGGGGCGTTGCCGGAGCGAGAGTTCGTCGCTCAAGTCTTGCGCGCTGCGTAGAGCCAAGGAGGAGCCTATGCCTGAAGTCACGATCTACACGACACCGACATGCTCGTGGTGCGCTGCAGCCAAACGGTTTCTCGAGGAACACGATATCGAGTATACCGAGTACGACGTCTCCGAAGACGAAGACGCCGTTGAGCGATTGATTCGCATCAGTGGCCAGACGGGCGTGCCCGTGCTGGACATTGACGGGGAGATCGTGGTGGGGTTTGACAAGGCGCGCATCGCTGAGCTGTTAGGGATTGAAGAAGCGTAGTCGCCGAAGATCAGATTCTCATGTGATCTGGATCATTGGCACGGCCCTCGTGGCACGTTATTATAAAACGTGCTATGGGTGAGCTTGTGCGTTTTGGCGTCTCAGTAGATGAGGAGCTACTGAGGAAGTTTGACCAACTCACGGTCGAGCGGGGGTATGCCAACCGTTCAGAGGCCCTCAGGGATTTGATGCGCGACGCTCTCGTCCAGCAACAATGGCAAGAGGACGAGGAAGTCGTTGGCGTCGTCACGCTGCTCTATGATCATCATGCTCGGAATTTAGAGGCCCAGCTCACGGATATTCAACACGAGCACCACAAGCAGATCCTCTCGACCATGCATATTCACTTGGATCACGATCATTGTCTGGAGATCGTGGCTGTGCGCGGCACAGGGCGCCAGATCGAAGAGCTCGCCACAAAGCTCATCGGGATGAGAGGGGTGAGACACGGGAAACTGACGGCGACTTCCACTGGCCGCGGGCTTCATTGAGTCTATTATTGACGGAATCGTGCTACGCTTAGAGCGAGCGTGCTACGGAAGGAGGTCATACTATGCGCAGGATAGTACTGGTGCTCCTTGGGGTTGCACTGATTGGGACAGGGCTGGGGCTGCTGAAGGTTGGGCACGCTCAGGAGAAGCCGGTGGTCGTGGCCACAACGGAGATCTTGAGCGATTTCGTGCGCAAGGTCGCGCAAGATCGAGTAGAGCTTGTCGTGCTCATCCCTGGGGGAATGTGTCCAGCACACTATGATCTACGTCCCAGCGACGTCGCGGCTGTAGCCCGGGCAGCGCTCGTATTGCATCACGGGTTTGAGCCGTGGATGGAGAATCTCATTAAGTCTTCGGGAAGTAAAGCCTTGGTCGTCAAGACCGGTGATGATTGGAATGTGCCGCCCAACGCTGTCCAGCAAGTGGGCATCGTTCGGGACGCCTTAGAAAAGATTCTGCCTAAGGATGCCCCTGCTGTGCAGCAAAACGCTTTGGCATTTCAGAAACGCATTGAAGAACTCGCTGGCAGACTGCTTGCGCGAGCGCAGCAGCTCACCGTCCAAGAAGCGAAAGTGATCAGCCAGGCCTTCCAAGAAAAATTTGTGAGCTGGTTGGGCTTCACTGTGGTTGGCACCTATCCGCCGCCGGAGCGCGTCTCGGCCCAACTCTTCTTGCAGTTGGTGCAGCTTGGTCGCGATCAGAAAGTGGCGCTCGTCGTAGACAATCTCCAAAGTGGCGTTGGGGTGGGAGCGCGCTTGGCGTTCGAGATCGGCGCTGTCAATGTCGTGTTGACGAACTTCCCTGGTGCTGTGCCCAATACTCGGGACTATCTCGAGGTGATCGCCCACAACGGAACCCAAATGTTTGAAGCCCTCGAAAGCTATCGGCGGCGACCATGAAAATGCGAGAGATCGACGTTGCTACAGTGAATCTGGACGAGTTAGTATCTCGGGCAGTCGAGTTTCACGGCCATCTAGGGCCGTATCTCATTTGTGGTGTGAAGATGGGGCTTCTGGCGCTGCGCGTGTTAGGCTCGCGCGGGTACTCCAAGCTCACCGTAACAGCGGAGACGGGGATCACACCTCCTGTCTCCTGCCTTGTCGACGGGCTGCAGATCGCCACAGGATGCACGCTGGGCAAGGGCAATATCGCTGTGCTCGGTGGAGGGCATCCCCGAGCCCTCTTTCGCACTAGAGATCAGAGCGTCATAATCGAGCTTCGTCCAGAGTGGCCGGAGCTGTTCGCCCAGATGGACGGCGAAGCCGCAGCGCGTAGGGTGCTGCGCGCTGCGGATGCAGAGCTCTTCACATGGCAACTCCTGTAATTGAGCTTCAGAACGTCTCGACGATCTACGAGGGCGAGCGTGTCCCAGCGATTCATGAGATAGAGCTCTCTATTGATCCAGGGGAGTTCGTCGCGATCATTGGGCCCAACGGTGCAGGCAAGACGACGCTTCTTGAGACCATCAATGGGCTCTTGCCCTACACGCGCGGGCGGGTCTGGGTGCTGGGGCGGGACATCGCGCGATTTGGCCCGCAACTTCGTAGCGAGATCGGCTACGTCCCTCAAGAGTTTCAGTTTGATGAGACGGTCCCAGTCTTAGTGAAAGACGTTGTGCTCATGGGGCGCTATGGGCGGATCGGGTTGCTCCGCTGGCCAACAGCAGAAGACTGTGCGCGGGCCCACGAGGCTTTAGAATTGTTGGGCTTAGCAGAGCTCGCTGAGCGTCCCATCGGAAAACTCTCTGGGGGCCAGCAACAGAAAGTCTTGCTCGCGCGCGCTCTCGCTAAAAACCCCAAGATTCTACTCTTAGACGAACCATTCAGTCATCTTGATTTTGCGGCGCGCGACGAAGTCGCTGAGCTCATCGCGCGCTGGCACCGCGAGCGAGCGCTCACGACGCTCATTGTGCTCCATGATCTTGAAGCGATCCCGCCAAGCTGTCATCGAGTGGTCTTACTCGATGAGGGGCGCGTGAGACAAGACGGGATGCGGGAGCGCGTCGTGCAAGCCTTCGCACTATCTTACAGGAAATGAAGCGATGTATGGGGTACCGTGGAGCTTGCTCATCACTCTCTTGGGCGGGGCGGCCCTAACCGGCGCGGCCTGTGGGCTGCTGGGGACGTTCGTTGTACGGCTTCGTCTCAGTTCGTTAGGATTCACTATGTCGCATGCGGCCTTCGCTGGAGCAGCCTTGGGGTTGGCCACAGGGGTAGAGCCGTTGGCTCTCGCTTTACTTGGTGCTATTGCAACAGCGGCCGTGCTCGGGCCAATAGCTGAGCGCGCCAAGCTCCCTGCGGATGTCATCACTGGGGTGCTCTTCCCCTTCACCATGGCTCTCGGTTTGATCTTCCTCTACCTAGCGCCGGGAACAGCCATGAGCAGCTCAGCTCTAGGGTTACTGTGGGGGAGCCTCCTCGCTATGACTCACGCGGACCTTATACGGTTGGCTGGGCTTACGGGAGCTAGCGTGCTCATCGTTGGGCTCTTTTTCAAGGAGTTTCAAGCCTTGCTGTTCGACCGCAAATTAGCTGAAGAGTCGGGCATCCCCACCCGACCGTTCTATTATCTGATTCTCTTTCTCACGGGGGTGACTATTGCTTTGGCGTTGCGCTTGGTAGGGGGGCTGCTCGTCTTTGTTCTCTTGCAGAGCCCCGCTGCTACGGCGTTTCAGTTCTTCTACG
The DNA here is from genome assembly GCA_041641035.1 of Candidatus Bipolaricaulota bacterium. GTDB lineage: Bacteria > Bipolaricaulota > Bipolaricaulia > RBG-16-55-9 > DRXL01 > JANXCC01. The sequence goes on along the minus strand of JBEPZC010000025.1, from coordinate 4,115 downwards.
ATCTGAAAAAGATCTTCTTCTGGGCAGCGTTGCTAGGGGTTCTCTATGCGAGCGTAGGCTTAGCGCTCTCGTTTATGTTCGACCTTCCTGTGGGAAGCGCGATCGTACTCATCTCGACGCTGGGCTTTGGGCTGGCGGTCTGGCGCTCGCCCAAGCGCCACCGCGCTTGAATTCAGAACTATTCCCATTGACGCAGATCATAGTAACTCCCCTCTTGCGCTCGTAAAATAGCACTCAGCGAAAGGGTGAGAGTATGCACTATCCAAGTTGGTATGTCCCCTTGCTGACCTCTCCTATGCTGATCGCAGTCATCGCGATCTTGCATGTCTTGGTCTCGCACTACGCGGTCGGCGGGGGGCTCTTTTTAGCTGTCGAAACCCGCTATGCCTACCGCACCAACAATCGCGAATATCTCGCCTACTTACACGACCATGCGTGGTTCTTTATCCTGATCACAGTAGTCTACGGCGCGATCACAGGAGTGGGGATTTGGTGGACGATCGGCCTGGCGTCACCCCTCGCAACAGAGATGCTCATTCATACGTTTGTTTTTGGGTGGGCGATGGAGTATGTCTTCTTCGTCTTAGAGATCGTCTCGGCGTTCATCTTCTTCTACTATTGGGGCAAGCTTGAACCCAAGACCCATCAAGCGATAGCGTGGATCTACGCGTTCTCGGCGTGGATGAGCTTGGTTTTAATCACGGGCATCACAGCGTTCATGCTCAACCCCGGCGCGTGGAGTGAGAACAGAAATTTTTGGGTTGGTTTCTTTAATCCCCAATTTGTCCCGCAAGTGATCGCCCGCACGGGCGGGGCACTCTTGCTCACCTCGCTCTATGTCTATCTGCACGCGTCGTTGAGGGTGAAAGGCCAAGCGTTGCGCGATCTGATCGCCTCGCGCTCAACCTTACCTGCCCTGATCGGGGCAGCGGCTGTCACCATAGGAGGAATAGGCTGGTACGTTTTCTTACCGGAATCGGCCAAAGCGGCCTTAACTGTTGCTAGCTCGCTCAACATCTTCATGACCTTGATCTTCGCTTTAACGATCGCTGTCTTCGTGATGCTCTATCTGGGGCCCTATCGCAATCCCCACTGGGTCAGCCCGGGATTTGCTCTGCTGCTCTTTGGGACGGGGCTGATGGTCTTCAGCGCAGGGGAATTTGTTCGCGAAGCTGTGCGTAAGCCGTATATCATTTATAACGTCGTCTACAGCAATCAGATACTCCCTGAAGAGGTCGCGACACTTCGCCAGAAGGGCTACTTAGAGGGAGGGACTTGGACGAGCGCCTGGGTGCGCACGCGCTATCCCAATGTCGTGCAGTCCCAACAGATCAACGAAGCGCAGCTTCTAGCGCTGCCTGAGCCCGACCAGCGCGAGCTGGGCAAGGTGCTCTTTCAGTATCATTGCAGCTCGTGTCATGCGACGCGTGAGGGCTACTCGCCTGTAGGGCAGTTGGTACGCGGCTGGACACCGGAGATGATCAAAGCCCTTGTAGAGAACCCGGAGAAATTTCACTTCTTCATGCCGCCGTGGGCGGGCACCCCTGAAGAAGCCGAGCTGTTGGCAAAGTATTTGATCTCGATAGCACCGCCGCGGCCAGGAGGGATGAAATAGCTATGAACCCGACAGAGCTGATCGGCCCGCCGAGCCCATTGGGGTATCCAGCTCCCTATTGGTTTCTCGTGACGTTCAAGGTGCTCGGCTTCACCCTGCATATGGGGCCGATGCACGTGTGGTTTGCTGGAATTCTCATAGCGATGATAGCAGCGCGCTGGGGCAGCCCCGAAGCGCACCGTTGGTCGGCACGGCTGATGAGGCAGATGCCGGTCATCATTGCGTTGGGGGTGAACTTCGGGATCGTCCCGCTGCTCTTTACGCAAGTTGCGTACTATCGCGTCTTCTATCCGGCGACGATCCTGATGGCCTGGCCTTGGTTCTCCATTATTATTCTGCTGACGTTCGCGTACTATGGGGTCTACATCTACGCATCGGGGGTGAAGGAAGGTGCGGCGCTGACGCCGTTCAAGCGCGCCGCGGGATGGGTCTCGGCAATTCTGTTTATAGCGATTGGGTTTCTCTTCTCCAATGGGTTCAGCTTGATGACGAATCTATCTGCCTGGCCCACTCTATGGCAAAGCACGAGCGTAGCGGGCGCGCCGTTAGGAACTGCGCTCAATACGTCTGATCCGACGCTTCTGCCACGCTGGCTCATGATGTTCGGGCTGGCGCTGACGACGGTCGCAGCGTACACGGTCTTCGATGCTGGGGTCTTGGCACGTCGCCAGAGCGCAGAGTACAGGGCGTGGGCTGGGAACTTCGCGTTGCAACTCTACACGGTGGGATTGATCTGGTTCGCGCTGATGGGGGCTTGGTACACCTTCGGCACGTGGCCTACAGAAGTGCGAGCACGCTTGTTCGCGAGCCCTTGGATCATTCTCACGGCGTTGACGGCGCTAGCGCCGGGGGTGCCGTGGCTTTTGATCCTCTTCCAGCGAAGGCAGGTCACCCAGACGCTTGCGATTCTCACGGGGCTTGCGCAGTTTGGCGTCCTGGCGCTCAACGCTATCAGTCGTCAGGTTGTGCAGAACCTTGAGCTGAGCAAGTTCTTAGACGTTACTGCTGAGCCGGTCAATCTTCAACTTAGTCCACTGGTGGTCTTTCTCATTCTCTTCATTGCTGGGCTGGGCGTCGTGGCGTGGATGATTATGAGTATCAAGCCCAAGACGACGATGAACAGTCCTAAGTCGCATAGTGGAGCATCACGTAGATGATCAACCCCGTCACGGAGACGTAGAGCCAAATGGGGAATGTAACGCGAGCGATCTTCTTATGCTGGGCGAAGTCGCCGCGCAGCGCACGACGCATCGTGATGATGACGAGAACGGGCGTGAGGGCAGCTAAGGGCGTGTGCGTCCATAATATTAATAAATAGAGTGACTTGGCTGGGCCAAGATAGGGCGTCGGGCCACTACTCGCATACCGGATCAGATACAGCACCAAGAAGAGCGCAGACAGCACAAACGCCGCCACCATGCACCTCTTGTGATATCTCTGCTGGCCGTGCTTAATAAAATAAAGCCCCAGCACGATCAAGAGCGCACTCGACAGGTTGAGCACAGCGTTGGCTGTGGGGATCAGTTCGACCATGGCTGCGAATCTATAACGAGCAGCACGAAGACGAGCGCCAGATAGAGCATCGAGTAGAGGAAGAGCTTCTTGTCTCTCTCTGCGCTGGGAGCGAGAAAAGCACGCAACGATAGATAAACGAAACCCATCCCCAAGAAAGCTGCGCCAATCGCATAGATGAGACCGGTCGCACCGAGGGGATAGCGGAGCAACAGACTGACCGGCAGGAGCGCGAGCGCATAGAACAGACTGCGCTGGCGCGTGACGCGCTCGCCGTACACGACGGGGAGAATCGGGAGGTTGGCGGCTTTGTATTCTGCGACTCGTCCCAAAGCCAGGGCCCAAAAATGCGGCGGCTGCCAGAGGAAAAGAATCGCAAAGAGCACAAGTGCCGGGGCTGCGATTTGTCCGGTCGCTGCGGCCCAGCCGATGAGGGGGGGCATCGCCCCGGCGATCCCACCGATCTCCGTGCACCACGGGGAGGAGCGCTTGAGCCAGCGCGTGTACACAAACGTATAGAACAGAACTGCAAAGAGCGCCAGGCTCGCTGCAAGCAGATTCGCCCCCACAGCGAGCACTGCAAACGAAGCGAGCGTGAGAGTGATCCCCCACAACGCAGCAGCCATAGGGTGCACGCGACCCGCGGGCAGAGGGCGCGCGCGCGTGCGCGCCATGAGCGTGTCTACGTCACGGTCAATGAGACAGTTGAGGACTCCCGCAGCCGAAGAGGCAAGCCCTGTTCCCACGAGCGTGATCACAAAAAGCCCCAGCGAGAACGACTCTTTGGCAGCAACCCAAAACGCCGCTGCTGTCGTCACTAAGACTAAGAGCGTGATGCGCGGTTTGGTGAGAGCAAGATAATCTGAGAGCGTCTGGCGCAGGGCTGTGCGCGGGGCAACGGTTGTCATGAGGCGTGGGCCTCCCTTTGGGGCGCAGGCACGTAAGTTCTTGCGGGCCAACTCTGCACTGTCAGCACGAGCTGTACCCC
>JBEPZC010000024.1:0-11050 GCA_041641035.1 Candidatus Bipolaricaulota bacterium | reverse complement strand
GCAGGCTTTGTGCACGCCGACGCTCTTGCAGTGATGCGCGAGAAGGGCATAGACATTTCACAGCAATTCTCGAAGAGCGTGAGCGCCTTCGATCTGCGCCAGTTCGACTACGTGATCGCCATGGGCTGTCTAGAGTCTGATATTTGCCCTGCAAACTTTCACGGGGTCTCTGAGGATTGGGGGATTCCCGATCCCATCGGGCGGGGGATAGAGTTCTACAGAAGAGTCCGGGATATGATCGAAGAGAAGGTGCTGCAGCTGCTCGATAGGCTCACTGACAGTTCTCAGAACTCATAGCGGACTCCTAGAGCGAACAATCCCGGCAGAGTACGGCCCGCTAACAGCCACACCTCTGCAAATGAGATCAAGCTTGTTTGAGGGATGGGGACTTCTAGGCCAAGGATCCCCTGGAATCTCGCCTCGATGGTCAGAACTTCTTCTTGGCTGCGCACCTCTGCGGAAGCCCCCGCTCCCACAAAGGGCCTCCACGCAAGAGCGATGATCTCATAGGTGCCGAAGAAAAGCTTTGCATTAGCAACAGCAGCTAGTCCACCCACGCTGGAACCGATGGGCAGCCCGATCTCAAGAGCGAAGTTCTCTGCAAGCCCCACGAAGACGAACGCCTGCAACGGGATCTTGACGCCAACCCCCAACGGTTGTGCCGCGCACGGTGGAGTTACTGAAAGAGTCAGTACCCAAACAAGTGCTAAAACTCTGAATACTTTTCTCTTCTTATCTTCCATTGAGCGCTCTCACTGCGAGAGGGTGAGCAAGTCCCAGCGTACCCCAAGGCTGAAGAAGGGTCCCCCAGCCCCCGCCAGCGGAATCTCCACAGACGATTGCCACCCGCCCTCAAGAATCGCGCGCGCGGGAACGCCTTGAAAAGCCCACTCTACCCCGATCTTGGCATCAAACCCCGTGAACGTCTCCGAACCGATGAAGATGCGAAATCCGCCAACTCCAATAAAGAACAGGACCTCCTCCGAAGGGGTGAGATCTGAAAGTGCCCAGGTGGCATGCGCACTGACTACCAACGGCACTGTGGGGAAGAAGACCCCCATCTCAAGCGCGAACGCCCCCACCCCCAGCCGCCCAAAGACCTCCCAGTTGTCGGTCATGTTGGCAGCGGTGAAGTTCGTCAGCTCCACCGGCATCTTAACGCCCACACCAAGCGTTTGTGCCTGCACTGACGAAGCCGCAACTACAGCGAGCACGATCGTCCAGGCTCCCGTCCTCCACCACCCGTGACGCGTCATGTGATTCCCCCCTATTCCCATAGAGATCGCATTATTATAAAATATATCCCCTGGGGCTGTGAAATCATTCACCTGACGCTCTCTAAGATCGCGTCCGGGATATCGAAGTTTGCGTAGGCCTCTTGGACATCCTCTTGCTCGTCCAGCGCCTCCATGAATTTGAGCACTTTTTCGGCCTCGCGCCCTTCTAGATGTACGGTGTTCTTTGGGACGAGAGAGACTTCAGCCCGCTCCACGGGCACCCCCAGCTTGTGTAGCCCATCTCGCACTGTCTTCACTTTCGATGGATCGCAATAGATCTCGATCTCCCCGTCCTTCTCTTGAATGTCTTCAGCTCCCAAATCAATGATGTTCATCAGAAGCTCGTCTTTGTCTTGCTGGATTTTGTCTTTCTCTAGCGTGATGACCCCGCGACGATCGAAGATCCACGCCACGGAGCCGCCTAAGTTCCCCCCGTACTCCTCAAAAATATGCCGAATCTCCGAGACAGCACGGTTCTTATTATCCGTGACGACACGCACCATCACTGCGACGCCATAAGGCCCATATCCCTCATAGAAGATCTCTTCGTACTGCACTCCAGGCAGCTCCCCTGTGGCGCGCTTGATGGCACGCTCGATGTTCTCTTTGGGCACATTGGCTTCGCGGGCTCGTTCGATGGCATTGGCCAGTGCGACGTTCTTCTCCGGATCGGGCCCGCCAGCCTTGGCCGCCAACGTGATCTCTTTAGACAGCTTGGAGAAGATCTTCATCTTGATCGCGTCCTGGCGCTCTTTTCGATATTTGATATTGGCCCACTTCGAATGTCCAGCCATTGCAGTATCACCTCCTTATCGAGTAGATTTACTGTAGCCAATTTACTGGTCTTGTGCAAGCCCTTCTCCCCGACTGTATAATGTTAGGTCCGGAGGCATTATGGTGAAGAACGACCGATGGATCCGTGAGATGGCTCTCACACATAAGATGATCGAGCCTTTTGTGGACAGACAGACAAGCAAAGGCGTGATTTCGTACGGGCTTTCCAGCTATGGCTACGACATTCGGATCGCTGATGAGTTTAAGATCTTCACGAGCGTCAACCCCGATCTGTTTGCCACCGGCCAGCCGGTCATCGTCGACCCCAAAAATTTTAATGAGCACTCGTTTGTGGACTATCGGGGGGCTGTGTGCGTCATCCCGCCCAATTCGTTTGCGTTGGGGCGCTCCGTAGAGTATTTTCGCATCCCACGAAATATTTTAGCTCTATGTCTGGGGAAGAGCACCTACGCGCGCTGCGGGATCATCGTCAACATAACCCCTGCCGAACCAGAATGGGAAGGACAGCTCGTCATCGAGATCTCCAACACATCCCCATTACCAGCAAAGATCTACGCCAACGAGGGGATCGCCCAGATGATATTTCTCGAAGCTGATGAAGTCTGTGAAGTCTCCTACGCCGACAGAAAGGGCAAGTACCAGAAGCAGATCGGGATCGTCACTTCCAAGGTGCAGTAGCAGCAGGAGAGTCTATCTGATATAATACAGAAACTCAAGCTAGGATTTTGCTTATGAGTTTCTTGAATAGAGCGAATGGAACTGAAGAAGAGCATTGTTTTTCTTCCTCGACCATGTTCGCTCATGTGCCCTTGATCTGGGCTCAAGCGCAGCCGCAGCAGCCCCCCGCCGGCGAGAGCTGGATCACCCTGCTCATCATGCTGGTGCTCATGATGATCTTCTTCTATTTCTTTCTCATTCGCCCGCAACGCAAGCGCCAGCAAGAGCATCAAGCCCTGATCGAGAGCCTCCGTCGGGGTGATGAAGTCATCACGATCGGGGGTATCTACGGCAAGATCGTCAAGATCGAAAAAGATTATATTACGCTCCAAGTCAACGAGGAGGGCACGACGGTGCGCGTGCTGAAGGAGAGCATCACGCAGAAGGAGAAGGCCGCATGAGACCTGAAGTGCTGATGAACTGGGGACGGTTGGGGATTGTCGTTGTCGTTATTATCGCCTCGTTCCTTTTGATCTTTGCCCCATGGCAACCTCCTCAAGAGCGCCCTTGCACTATAAGAGAGATTCGCTTAGGGCTCGATCTGTGCGGCGGTGTCATGTTGACCCTCGAGGTGCAGATGCCCCCCAATATCTCTTCGGAAGACCGCCAGAAGATCATGGACCGGACTATCAGCGTTTTGGAGACGCGGATCAATGCGCTGGGCGTGACCGAGCCGCAGATCACCCAGGCCGGCGAAAACCGGGTCTCCATACAGTTGCCCGGTACGACCGATCCCGCCCAAGCGCGCCAGCTCGTGGGCAGCACCGCCCTGCTGGAGTTCCGTAAGGTCGTCAAGAGCGGCACCCTTGGCCAGACCTTCACGGAAGAGATAGATGAAGAAGTCCTCCCAGCATACGAGTGCAGCAAGCCCGACTTACAAGAGAAGTGTCAGGCGTACATTGTGAAGAAGGAGCCGCTGATAACTGGGGGAGTGTTGCAAAAAGCAGAAGTGCGCGTCAATCCGCAGCCCACGGGGGGCGCCTCAGCGATCTATATTGGACTGCAATTTAACGATGAGGGCGCCCGGCTGTTCCGCGATGCCATCCTCCAGCTCAAACCCGAAAAAGACCAAATGGCTATTGTGCTCGACCGGGTAGTCTACAGTGCCCCAGTGATCAGCCAAGGCATCTATGATGAAGCGCGGCGCAAGCCTAAGGTCGACCAAGCGACCATTGAGGGATCGTTCACGTCTGATGAAGCCCGATTGCTCGCGGCCATCTTGAGCGCCGGTGCGCTGCCCGCCGAAGCGAAGATCATCCAGCAAAATGTTGTGGGCGCTTCTCTCGGAAAGGACTCGATTGAAAAAGGCATCACGGCGAGTTGGGTCGCCGGGATCGTGGTCTTAGTCTTCATGGCTCTGTATTATCGGTTGAGCGGTTTCGTCGCGATCTTCACCCAACTGCTCAATCTCTTGGTCGTCATCGGAGCTCTTGCAGGGTTGAAGGCGACGCTGACCTTGCCAGGCATCGCCGGGTTGATTCTGTTGATCGGCGTTGGTGTAGACTCGAACGTCTTAATATTCGAGCGTATGCGCGAGGAACTGCGCTTGGGCAAGGTCGCCCGCGCGGCCATTGACGCCGGGTACCATCGCGCGTTGACGACTATTTGGGACTCACACGTCACAACGCTCATCACCGCGCTGATCCTCTTCATCTTTGGGACTGGCCCGATCCGCGGGTTCGCTACCACCCTGAGCTTAGGTATTATTATCAACCTCTTCACGGTCTTGATTGGGACCCGGTTGGTCTTCGAGTTCGTGAAACTGCGCAAGGTCGAACGACTCAGCATCTAGGAGAGATTCTCTATGAAAAATGCCAAAAGCATTTCCGCCCCGCTAGCACAGCCCACAGTACGGTTCTTCTCCGTGCTCCCTCAGGAGACCCATATTGACTTTATGGGCAAGCGCTATATAGCGTTCGGGCTCTCGACGGTGCTCGTGCTCCTGGGGATATTCGCGTTTGTGCAGATTTGGATGGGCAATGCAAAGATGGGGTTGGAGTTCACAGGGGGCACAGCTCTCATCTTAGATTTTGAGCAGGCTGTCCCTATTGATCAAGCCCGTGCCGTGCTGGCGCAGAACGGCTTCCCTGAAGCGCAGCTTCAAAACATCCAAGGGACAAACCAACTGTCCATCCGCACCAAGCTCTCTCAAGAAGAAGAGCAAGTGGCGGAGCGCCTGATCGCGCTGTTCGAAAAGAGTTTTCCCAACAGCAAGCCCACCGTCATCAGCACGGAGTTTATCGGCCCAACAATTGGGAAGGAGTTGCGCGATAAAGCTATATGGGCCGTGATCTTCTCTACGCTGGGCTTCTTGATCTATATTGCATTTCGTTTCGATTTCAAGTTCGGCGTCGCTGCGGCTGTGGCGACGTTCCATGACGTCTTTTCAGTGTTGGGGCTGTCGTGGGCCTTGGGGATGGAGTTCACCCTGCTCATTATTACCGCGCTCTTGACGATCGCAGGGTATTCGCTGACGGACACAGTCGTGGTCTTCGACCGGATTCGTGAAAATTTAAAGAAGCATCAGCGCAATCCCCTGGTCAAGATCATTAACGACGCGCTCAACCAAGTGCTGAGCCGGACGATCTTAACCTCGCTGACCACGCTGCTCGCCGTGTTGGTGCTGTTCTTGCTAGGCGGGCCGGTGCTGCGCGATTTCGCGCTCGTGCTCATTATCGGGGTTATCGTGGGCACATATTCGTCGATCTTCATTGCCAGCCCGATTCTGCTGATGTGGCGTCGTCGAGGGCTCACAGCACAAGTCAAGGGATAGTCACAGAGTTATCGCGAGCACCAGATCAAAGAGAGACTCTTCGGGAGAGCGCTCACCCGTCTTGATATTGACGTCTTCTTCATGCAGACGATGAATCAGCGCGATGAGTTCAGCCTCTGAGAACTTGTGCGCCATGCGGCGCTGCTTGCCGACAAGCCACACCAAACGCCCCAGCTCTTGAGCGATCTCTTCGTTGGATTTCTTCTGGGCTGCCAGCGATTGGACTGCTAAAAGCCCGCGCACCTGGGAGGCGAGCATGAAGAAGATCTTATGTGGGTCCTCCCCGGATTGAAGCAGCTGACGAAGATATTTAAGACCCTGAGGGTTGCGCTCGCCAACCACGTCAAGAAAGTGTAAGACGTTCTCGCTCTGGTCGCTGAAGAGCAGTTCACGCACCTCTGGGACGTCGAGCTCCCGATCTGTGCTATAACATGCGAGCTTCTCGATCTCTTTGGCCAGGCGTGCGGGCTCCGGCTCGACCGCTGCTAAGAGATATTTGATCGCTGCGGGCGTCAGTCGTACTTTGTGTTCAGCGAGCAGTTCGCGCACCAGCGTTGGGAGGCTGCGCCGGTCGGGCTTGGGGAACTCTTCGAGAGTGCCATGCGTGCTAAGGGTTTTGTAAAGCTTGGAACGTTTGTCGAGCTTCTCCGCATCGAGGATGAGCACGAGCGACTCTGAAAGCCCTGAGGCGATGCGCTCAGCCACTCGTTCGGGTTCGGGCACCTCATCGGCACGCCGCACATAGAGAATTTTGGCTTCATCGAAGAGGGATGCCCCGCTCAAGTGCTCTAAGAACTGGGCGCCGGTCAGCTCGCGCCCCTCAACAGAGATCAAAGCATATGTGCGCTTGCGCTCTTGCTGGAGCTGAGCGATGAGCTTGCGCGCCGCGCGCTCACGCAAGTAGGCGTCCCCTAAGAACGCGAAGACGTTTTGGTGCTTTCTCTTCATCAGAAGATGACTCCTATCCCGATCACCCACCCACGACGATTGTGCACTCCTGCGCTCAACGTGAGATTGCTTGAGCGCAAGCTGAGCCCGATCAGGCCCGTCAAATAGATCTTTTCCGTCTGATAGCCGTTGGGCTTGACGACGACATCGAGCGCGCTCGACGGCGCTAAGGGCAATGCAATGTGCGCTTCTTGCTGGATCGCTATGCCGCCGGCAAGGTCAACGCCTAGTCCATTGATGAACGCCAACGAGAGCTTTGCGTATAATTCTGTCTCCGGCCCATTGCGATAGGTCAGAGTCGGCCCAAGATCGGCAGGGGCACCGATATCTTCGTATTCTGGGACGTTTTCGCCAGTCATGAGAAACGAGACGCCCAACCCAGCGAAGCTTGATTGGATGGCGAAGCTGAAGTCGAACCCCACGCTGGGGATGCGAGCAGCGTTCAAGCCCCCACTGAAGCCCACCATCATGGTCGGCTTTGAAAGGGCTGGTGGGGTAAGCACAGGGGGAACCGGTGGCGAGATTGGAGGCGATGGGGGTATCGGTGGTGTAGGCGGCACCGCCAGCGGTTTCAAAGTTGCTTCAAGCGTAATATCAGAATTGCCCTTCAACTCAAGAGTCTGTACCCAGCTCTCATAGCCCTCTTTGGTGACGACGACGTGGTAGCGCCCTGGTGCAATCTCAAGGGTGAGCGGGGTCTTGCCCGCGTAGGTGTTATTGAGAAAGACGGTAGCATCGTCGGGCTCAGAGACGATGCGCAGCCGCGCAGCGCGCCCTGTGAGCTGAAAGAATGGGCTATATACCAACTGCGCTTCTAATGTGATCTCTGACCCTTGTTTGAGGTCAACGATGTGAGACCATTCTTGGTAGCCGAAGCGCGAGAGCGCCACATGATAGCGTCCAGGGGCCAGCGTGATCTCTAGGGGGGTTGGCCCTATCATGGCCCCGTTGAGGAAGACGAGCGCGCCAGATGGGTTCGAAATGATTCGTAGGCGCGCTTGAGGTTGGGCGATCTGGAAGCACGTCCAAGCAGCGGCCCACCCCGTGGTGCTCACTGTGCCGACGATCAAGTTTTGCATGAAAGCCTTGAATTCTTGCGGTTTTTGGCTGAGCAACGGAAACGGGTTCTGTAGCTCAAGCTTTCCTCCGGGGATGAGCTGTTCCAGCGGCAAGGGTGCGGCTAACGCTAAAACTTGAATGCACTCAAACCCCGTCGGTGGGGAGATCACCAGGCTGTATCGTTGGTTAGGGATCGTATGCGTTCCAGCTCCTAGGAGATTCATCGGCTGGTATGCGTTGGGGAAGAGCAGATTCACTCGTCGGTCAGGCGTGATGTTATAGATATAGACATATGAGCTTTGGCTGAGGGAGACGGTCAGGCGCAACCTATCTCCAGGGGCGTACGAGGCCTTGTCTAAGCTCAGTTGAATGGCCAAGGGGGTTTGAGCCGGCTGGACGATGATCCCTTCAGGGATCGGCTGCTGTTGAGCCGCTCCCATCATACTCCAGATCGCTATCCCTAATAAGAATATGGCGAGTCGGCGCATAGCTATCACCCCTGATAGTATAAACGAAACCAAGGGGATTTGGAAAGTAAGCAGCTATGTTGAGCGTTCCTAGCGACCCTCATCACAATATTGTAAAATACCCCGTCGTACACTCTCAAACTTGTACACAAGGAGGTCGAAAGTATGATCGTCAAGCTGCCCGACGGACGGATTCTTGAGCACAACAGTCCAGCGACTCTGAAGGATGTGCTCGCTACGACGAACAAGGAGCTTCTCCAGACCACCGTCGGCGCCAAGCTTGATGGTGAGATCGTTGACTTTCATAGAATACTTCCGGCCGATGCGCAAGTCGAGCTCATCCCCCTTGACTCCCCTGAAGGGGCTTCGATCTACCGGCACAGCTACTCGCATATCTTAGCTCAGGCCGTGCGGCGGCTCTTCCCCGGTGTGAAATTAGCGATTGGCCCAGCTATTGAAGATGGCTTCTATTATGACTTCGATGTCGAAAAACCCTTCACCCCGGAGGACTTAGAAAAGATCGAAGCCGAGATGAGGAAGATCGTCACAGAGAATTATCAGTTCGAGCGACTCGAGGTCTCCAAAGACGAAGCGCGTCACTTGATGAAAGACGAGCCGTATAAGCTTGAGCTTTTGGATGAGATCCCCGAGGAGAAGGTCTCGTTCTATCGTGACGGGGATTTTCTAGACTTATGTCGCGGCCCGCACATGCTCAGCACGGGGCAGGTGAAATATTTTAAGCTCTTGAGCGTCGCTGGAGCCTACTGGCGTGGCGACGAGCGCAATAAGATGCTCCAGCGCATCTACGGCACAGCCTTTGCCACCAAAGAAGCGTTAGAACAGCATCTGCAAATGCTTGAGGAGGCGAAGAAGCGCGACCACAGGAAGCTGGGCAAAGAGCTCGAGATTTTCTTCTTCGATGATGAAGTTGGGCCGGGGCTGCCCCTGTGGTTGCCTAACGGCGCGATCATCATCGAAGAGTTGGAGAAATTGGCTAAAGAGACCGAAGCCAAAGCGGGCTATCTGCGGGTGCGCACCCCGCACATCTGCAAAGAGTCTATGTATCTGCGCAGCGGGCACCTGCCGTACTATCAAGAGTCGATGTACCCGCCAATGGAACTAGAAGGCGTCAAGTACTATATCAAACCGATGAACTGCCCACACCATCATAAGATCTTTGCAGCTGTGCCCAGAAGTTATCGCGATCTCCCGTTACGGCTCGCCGAGTACGGCACGTGCTATCGCTATGAGAAGTCAGGGGAACTCTTTGGGCTGATGCGCGTGCGCTCCATGCAGATGAACGACGCGCATATCTACTGCACGCTGGAGCAGTTTGAGAGCGAGTTTCTCGCCGTCTGCCACATGTATCTCAATTATTTCAAGCTCTTTGGGATCGAGAAGTATCTGATGCGCTTCAGCACCCACGACCCCAAGGAGCTGGGCAAAAAGTACGTCAACGAACCTGAGTTATGGAAACAGACCGAGGAGATGGTGCGTCGCGCGCTCAAGAACGGTGGGATCAATTACGTCGAGGTTCCGGGGGAAGCGGCGTTCTACGGCCCCAAGATCGACGTGCAGGTGTGGAGCGCCATCGGGCGCGAGTTCACCCTCGCGACTAATCAAGTTGACTTTGCTGTCCCTCGGCGCTTCGGGTTGGTGTATAAGAATGCGCAGGGACAAGATGAAACCCCCATCTGCATCCATCGCGCCCCGTTGGGCACTCACGAGCGCTTGATCGGCTTCTTGATCGAGCACTATGCGGGGGCGTTTCCGGTGTGGCTGGCGCCGCTCCAGGTTGTTGTCTTGCCCATCACTGACCGGCAGCACCAGTACGCCCAGAACGTCTTACAGAAATTAACAGACGCACATATCCGTGCAAAGCTCGATAGCAGCAGCCACACGCTCAACTATCGCATCCGGCACCATCAGTCTCAGAAGGTCCCGTATATGCTGATCGTGGGCGAGCGTGAAGCACGGAACGAGCAGGTCGCGGTGCGCTTGAGGACGGGGCAGGACCTAGGGGCGAAGCCCCTCGCGGAAGTGATCAAGACAATTACAGAGAAGATCGCCACTCGCTCGGCGGACCTGTGGTAAGAGAAGAGAAGAAGGAGGGCCCGGCAGGAGAAGTTCCTGCCGGGCGGGCCTGCACCCTCGATTGGAGCCTATCGAAGGGTCAACTGAATTATTGAGAGGAACGAAGCAAACGCTGCAAAGATCGTCAAGAGCGCGGTGCTTGCCAGCATGACCTGCCGAGATCGTGAGAGTGTCTTCATGGCTCTCTTCTCCTTGGTTTCGAGCTGAGCTCAGTGTAGCTGGAGCTCGGTGCAGAGTCTGTGCTGACAAGGTGAAAATTTCGTGAAAACGAACCCCCCGCGCGCAGCGGGGGGTTTTTCGCCTAAAGATATAAAGATACGCTTAACGCAACACCACGAACTTACTCAGCAGTCGAGTCTGATGCCCATCGGGGCTTCTGATGGTGAGCACATACCAATAGAGTCCATTGGCAGGGGTGCGAGGCCATCGTAGGGTGACTGTCGGCCCGGCGCTCTCCTGTGTGGCGATCTGCTGTCCATCTAGACTATATACAGTAACTTTCAGGAAGCAACCGTGGCAGTTCTGCACGCTCCAGCGCAGCTGTTGAGGTGCGAAGCGCACAGTGTGTTCTGGAGCTTTCAGCTCGATGAACTCTTGGGGCTTGACGAGCCGGAAGCGATTGCGTCGTATCGCGAGCTTCAACGCCGCGCGCATCTGGGAGGAGATTTTATCAATGTGCGCGATGGCCCCGTTCAGCAGGGCGCGCCACTGTGCAAACGCTATGAGCAGCTTATCGCGGGCGCTGCGGATCAGCTCTGCGGGCGACATCGCCTCGATGGGAGTTGGTTCTACAGCCAGCGGGCTCAATCCTGAGAGGCTGTCCTCGGCTTCTGCCAGGAGATCGAGGGCATCTGTGATGAGAGTCTCGATCGCATCGAGTTGGTCCCCAGAGCTCTCGGTGAACTCGATCAGCGCGTCAA
>JBEPZC010000023.1:0-11201 GCA_041641035.1 Candidatus Bipolaricaulota bacterium | reverse complement strand
TTAAATATCCAGCACGCACTCGACTTGGACTCTATCGGGGTGTTCCAGCACGCGCAGATTGTTATATGTCACGGCCTTGACGTCTATGCGTGGATCATGCCGTGCGCGATCCACGGGTTCCCCAGCGATCTCGCCCGTCAGAGCACAGCCCTGCCCTTGCGGGGTAACAGTTATACGAAACTCTGAGAAGACACAGCCTGTGCGGTCACGCTCCAAGAGCAATCTGTTGAGCCAATCGGCCAAGAGCAGCTCACGTGACTCTGCGCTCAACGTGACGGAGAGAGTCTGGCGAGGGCGCACGGCTTTTGTGTCCACCATCAGCTCGAAAAGGGCACGGGCAGCCTCGACAAACGCTTCGGACAGGCTCTTCCCCCATGCGCGGATTCCGACCTCCGCCGTGACTTCAAAATACTCAAACGGCATACGAGCTCCTCCCCTTCCTGGAGAGAAAGGAGCTTAGGGAGTGAGCTCCCATGTCGCCACCGGGGTATAGATCGCCCCGCTCGGCGATAGGCAGCTCTCCATAAGCGTCAAGTGTGTGATGAGCGCTCGGCACGTAAACGGTGCGATCTGAGAGATCATCTTGACAAGCTGCCCGACACGCGCCCCATGCTCATCTTTGACCCGACCCACGGTCACGTGCGGTGCGAAGTGCCGCTCCGCATCAAAACCCATCTTGCTCAGCTCGTGGTCTAAATAACTCTGAAGATCGAAGAGAGCTTGAGGGGCTTGGAGCGAACCGATCCAAAGGACTCGTGGGCGGTGCGTGTCGGGGAAGGCCCCTATCTTGTCAAAGGTGATCTCAGATCTTGGGAATCTTTTGGCAACTTGTGCTCCAAGGGCCTTGAGCGCTTCGACGTATGAGGGCTCGACCTCGCCAAGAAATTTCAAAGTGATATGGAAATTCTCAGGGCGCACCCATGTGACGCGGGCTTCTGTCGTGCGCAGAGGCTGGGCGATCCGATCCAGCTCAGCGCGCACCCCTGGAGGCAATTCCAGACAATAGAAGAGACGCATGGGCGTTACAGTAACAGCTCCGCAGCAGGCCCCTCGACAACGCTCTCACAGTAGTGACAGCGCAGAGAGAGAGGGTCGCGGCGTTCCACAATGAGATAGGGGGTGACCCGTTCCTTGCTGTTTGTGATGCAGTTGCGATTGGGGCAGCGAATGATGCCGATCAACTCTTGGGGAAGATCCACCTGGATTTTTTCTGTGACGTTCATGTCTTTGATGATATTGACCGTCGCTTGGGGAGCGACGATGGCGATCTTCTTCACCGTCTCGGCTTCCAAGGCGCGATTCTCGACTTTGACCATGTCTTTCAATCCCAAACGTTGGCTCCGGACGTTCATCGCCACGATGACCGTATCAGGACAGCCGCGCTCGATCCCTAAAATCTTCAACACCGCTGGGGCCATCCCCGCTGGAATGTGATCGATCACCGTGCCGTTCTTGATCTTGGAGACTTTCAGTTCTCCGTTCATAGCTGTCAATCCCCTGCGAGCACTAATTTGAGCAAGGCCATGCGCACCGGTACGCCATTTTGCACTTGATCGAAATACTTCGCTTGAGGGAGCGCATCGACTTCGGGAGCGATCTCGTCTACCCGGGGCAACGGATGTAACAAGATCGCGTTCGGCTTGAGCATCTCACACGCTTTGAGATTAATCACGTAGGCTCCTTTGACTTTCTCGTACTCTTCGATGTCGGGGAAGCGCTCCCGTTGAATGCGCGTTACATAGACGACATCGAGATCGCGCAGGTCGAGCTCGTCGGTCTCAGTATAGGGCACGATCCCGGCAAGCTCTTGTAACACTGAGTGGGGCATGCGCAGAGTAGGCGGGGAGATCAGGCGCAGGGTGATCTTGCGAAACCGTGTCAGCGCCGTGGCGAGCGAGTGCACGGTGCGCCCATACTTTAAGTCGCCGACAAGCCCAATTGAGAGATCGTCGAGTCTATTGTGGAACTTTTTGATGGTGAACAGATCCATCAACGTCTGTGTGGGGTGCTGGTTGGCGCCATCGCCCGCGTTCATGACAGGGATGACAACCGTGTCTGCGACAAGACGGGCGCTCCCTTCAAGGGGATGGCGTATCACGATAATATCCGCATACTTCTCGACGGTGCGCACAGTGTCTTGGAGCGATTCGCCCTTGGTTAAGCTAGTGCTCTCAGTTCCGGAAAAGCCGATGACCCGTCCACCCAAGCGCTGCATCGCTGTGGCGAACGACAGCTGAGTGCGTGTGCTGGGCTCGAAGAAGAGCGAGGCCATAACTCGCCCTTGCAGGATATGGGGGTCAGGGCGGATCTGTTGCGCGTGATAGAGCACGTCTTCGATCTGTTCTCGGGAAAGATCACGGATGGAGATGATATCTCTACCGCGCCACTCGATCTTGGGCCTGTGCACTCTGCCGCACCCCCACTTTTAAATTATAGCTATGTCAATGGGGCAGGGCAAATGGAATCCCCTTGAAGGCACAGCCAACTTTCTCTATACTGTGTTACGGTGATACGATGGCACGCGAACGCTGGAATAATTTGCTTTTAGCGCTTTTTCTTGCGATTGGTCTTGGGGTCTTTGCTGTCAAGGGGATCGCGCTGCTAGAGAGCTTCTGGTATACGCCCGCGCCTGCTGAGCAAGCACAAGCTGCTTCGCCATTAACCCAACTTGATCTGCTGGAGCGGGGGAAGCTCGTCTTTCAGTCTGCCGGGTGCACCTCATGTCACCTGGCGCGCTTAGAGCCGGGAGGGCCGTTGGTCGGCTTCCCTGTTGGGCCAAGCTTGAGCAACGTCGGGATCCGCCGCGACGAGAAATGGCTCCGCGAACACTATATCAATCCCCACAAATTGATTCCCGGCAGCAAGATGAACTCGTTCGCTTATCTTGCCTCCGATGAGCTCGACGCCCTTGTCGCCTATATAAAAACATTCACTCCACAACGAGAACCCGTCGAGGAGCCCACTCTTGTCATGCCAGAGCGCTTCACGCAAGACCAAGTCGAGCGCGGCAAAGCGCTTTTCACTAGTCAAGGCTGCGTGGGCTGTCACACCGTTGGCAAGACTGGTGGGCCCATTGGGCCAAATCTCACACGGGCGGGCACGCACGGGCGCACCGACGCCTGGCAGATTCAACACCTCAAAGATCCGCTCTCGGTCTATGTGATCGGGCCAACAGACGGCATCCCCTGGCCGATGCCACGCTTCAATAATCTGTCTGACGAAGATCTGCAAGCATTAGTCGCGTATCTGCAGAGCCTGCGCTGAAGCTCTTCGATGGCGGACACAGTGAGCGTTCCGGCCTTGAGAGTGCGGATCGCTTCTACAAGCGCCTGCGCCCCTTCGATGGTCGTCACATAAGGCACACGATGCTTGACAGCCCCGATACGAATTGCGGCTTCGTCGTGATGGGCACGCTTGCCCGATGGTGTGTTCACAATGAGATCGATCTGTCCTTGTTGGATCACATCGGCAATATGGGGATGGCCCTCGCTCACTTTATTGATAACGATGACATCAAGCCCCGCTTGGCCCAGGGCTTGAGCGGTGCCGCGCGTCGCTATGATGACAAAACCCAGCTCTGCCAGTGCACGTGCGATGGGCACAACGGCAGGCTTGTCGCGGTCGTTGACGCTGATGAAGACACGCCCTCCTGTGGGGAGCCGACTCTTGAGGTGGAGCTGGGTCTTGGCAAACGCTTCGCCGAGGGTCTGCCCAGACCCCATCACCTCTCCGGTGCTCTTCATCTCTGGACCTAAGATGGGGTCGACGAAGAACCTATCGAACGGGAAGACCGGGGCCTTGACGTGAAAGCCCTGCACTGCGGGCTCTTGGGTGAACCCCAGCTCCTTCAACGTCAAGCCGGCCATGACCTTCGCCGCGATCTTGGCCAACGGGACGCCCGTCGCCTTGCTGATGAACGGCACGGTGCGTGACGCCCGCGGGTTCACCTCGAGCACATAGAGTTTCTCTTTCTGAACGGCATACTGAACGTTCATCAGGCCGATGACGTTGAGACGCCGCGCGAGCTTTCTCGTGATATGGCGCACTTCTTCGAAGAGCGCTTCGCTGAGCGTAAAGGGCGGCAGCACGCAACAGCTATCACCCGAATGAATCCCTGCACGCTCGATGTGCTCTAAGATCCCACCGATCACGCAGTCTTCTCCGTCGGCGACGGCATCGACGTCAAGCTCGATAGCGTCTTGGAGAAACTCGTCAATGAGAATGGGGTGTGCGGGCGAGACGCAGGCAGCCTCTTCGATATAATGCACCAGATCGCTCTTATCATAGCAGATGGCCATAGCCCGCCCGCCCAGCACATAACTTGGGCGCACCAGCACCGGAAAGCCGAGGTCTTCGGCGACCCTGCAGGCTTCTTCCGCCGAGGAGGCGATGCCGCTGCGCGGGCGCTTCACGCCCAGTTCGTCTAAGATCAGAGCAAATTTCTCTCGGTCTTCGGCTACGTCTATATTCTCGGGACTCGTGCCCCAGATGGGCACGCCGTGCTCTTTCAGAGCTAGTGCCAAATTCAACGGCGTCTGGCCGCCAAACTGCACGATCACCCCTTCAGGGTTTTCAACCTCAATGATATGGAGAACGTCTTCGAGCGTGAGCGGCTCACAATACAGTTTGTCTGCAGTGTCATAGTCTGTAGAGACCGTCTCCGGATTGCAGTTGACGAGGATCGTCTCGAAGCCCAACTCGCGCAGGGCAAGGGCCGCGTGACAGCAGCAATAGTCAAACTCGATCCCCTGCCCAATTCTGTATGGGCCACCGCCAAGGATGATCACTTTCTTTCTCGCTGTCGGAGCAGCCTCGCACTCGTCGGCTTCGTAGGTCGAGTAGAGATAGGGTGTCTGGGCTTCAAATTCTGCAGCGCAGGAGTCGACTTTCTTATAGACAGGGCGAATCCCATACTCCAGACGCTTCGCGCGCACGGCCGACTCAGAAGTGTTCCATATCTTCGCCAAGACGGCATCAGAGAAGCCGAAGCGCTTCGCTTGGCGAAGCAGTTCTCCGGGGATGTGCTCAAGACCCTGATGAGCGCGTAGGGTCCTCTCTTGATGGGCGATCTCTTCGATCTGGGCTAGAAACCATGGGTCTATGCCCGTCCGGTGGGCCAGCTCTTCGATAGAAACACCTGTTTGTATCGCGCGATAGATGAAGAAAATCCTCTCAGGGTTTGGACGTTCCAGATACTCACGGATCAGTTCAGCGGAGAGCACACGCTCACTCTCTCCGCCCAGGCCAAGCCGCCCTAGCTCCAATGAGCGAATCGCTTTCTGTAACGCTTCTTTGAACGTGCGCCCCAGCGCCATCGCTTCGCCGACCGAGCGCATCTGGGTCGTGAGCGTCGTGTCGGCACCGGGGAATTTCTCGAAGTTCCACCGGGGAATCTTGACGACGACGTAATCGATGGCCGGCTCGAAGCTCGCTGGGGTTTTTCGGGTGATATCGTTTGGCAGCTCATCGAGGGTGTAGCCAACGGCGAGCTTTGCTGCGATTTTCGCGATGGGAAACCCGGTCGCCTTGGAAGCCAACGCTGAGCTGCGGCTGACGCGCGGGTTCATCTCAATGACCAGCATTCTGCCGTCGTGTGGGTTGACCGCAAACTGGATGTTGCTTCCCCCAGTCTCGACGCCAACAGCGCGCATTACTCTGATCGCCCAATCGCGCATTCTCTGATATTCTTTATCGCTCAACGTCTGGGCTGGAGCGACGGTGATCGAATCCCCTGTGTGGACGCCCATGGGGTCAAAGTTTTCTATCGAGCAGATGACCACGACGTTGTCGTTGCGGTCGCGCATCACTTCGAGTTCAAACTCTTTCCAGCCGATCACGGACTCTTCGATTAAGACTTCGTGCACTGGGCTGAGATCGAGCCCACGCTTGGCAACTGAGCGCAGTTCGTCTTCGGAGTGCGCGACGCCGCTGCCCTCCCCGCCGAGAGTGAACGACGGACGCACTAAGATGGGATAGCACAGCCCGCGAGAGATCTCCAGCGCTTCTTCGAGAGATCGTGCCAGGCCTCCTTGGGGCACGGGCAGCCCTGCTTGCTCCATCGTCTCTTTGAAAAGCAACCTCTCTTCGGCAATCTCGATAGCGCGCTGTGACGCACCGATCAGCTCAACGCCGTAGCGTTCCAAAACCCCTGCACGCGCAAGCTCAACGGCTATAGTGAGCGCGGTCTGGCCGCCAACGGTGGGCAGGAGCGCATCAGGGCGCTCCCGCACAATAATCTTTTCTACAATCTCCGGGACGAGCGGCTCGATGTAGACGCGCGCAGCGCTCTCTGGATCGGTCATGATCGTCGCAGGATTGTTGTTGACTAAAATAACTTCATAGCCCTCTTCGCGTAGGGCTTTGCACGCCTGACTGCCCGAATAGTCGAATTCTCCCGCTTGGCCGATGACAATCGGCCCCGAACCGATCACTAAGACCCTCTTCAGATCAGTGCGCTTGGGCATGTCCGGAAGTCAGGGCGCAGAACTGGTCAAAGATCGAGAGCGCATCATGCGGCCCCGGCGACGCCTCAGGGTGAAACTGCACCGCGAAGACCGGGAGTTTTCTGTGGCGAAAGCCCTCGATGGAGCCGTCGTTGAGATTGACGTGTGTGAGCTCTAATTCATCGGGCAAATCTTTCAGGGCAAAGCCGTGATTGTGAGATGTGATCTCGATTCTGTTTGTCAGGAGGTTTTTGACGGGCTGGTTCGCACCGCGATGGCCGAATTTTAATTTGTACGCTCGCGCTCCGAAGGCGAGCCCGAGAATCTGGTGCCCCAGACAAATGCCGAAGATGGGGCAGCGCTCGGACTCAATCAGCTGACGAGCAGTGCGTATCGCATTTGTGAGGATAGCTGGGTCACCGGGGCCGTTGGAGAGGAGAATCCCATCGGGCTTGAGCTGTAGGATCTCTTCAGCGCTCCAAAACGCCGGCACGACCGTGACGCGCTGTGCCCGCGCGCGCAGGTGTCTGAGAATAGAGCGCTTCACCCCAAAGTCGATGACGACGATATGGGGACCCTGGCTCTCACTTCTAGCTCCTCTTCCCTCTGAGGGAGAAAAGTCGATAGTGAAGGGCTGAGTGCAGCTCACCCGATAGACCCAGTTCTCTTCGGAGATCGTTGGGGCGCGCCGGGCACATTCGATGAAGTCATGGGGATCGCCGTCGAGGCTCGACAGACAGCCGCGCATCGCGCCTTTCTCTCTGATATGTCGCGTGAGCGCCCGCGTGTCGACTTCGCAAATCCCAATAATATTATACTCTTTCAGATAGCGATCTAAGCTCATCTGCCCGCGCCAGTTCGAAAATCTCTCGGAGATCTCACGGACGATGAACCCTTGGACCCATGGGCGAGCAGACTCGACGTCTTCAGCAGTGACCCCGTAATTTCCCATATGGGGATAGGTCATGCAGACGATCTGGCCGGCATAGGACGGGTCTGTAAGGATCTCTTGGTAGCCGGTCATGGCTGTATTGAAGACGACCTCGCCACAGACCATTCCGTGAGCGCCGCAGGCGCGCCCGCGAAAGATCTTCCCGTCTTCCAGGGCTAAGAGCGCCATCGCACGCTCCCACGAGCCAAAAAAATTGGGCCAGTCCGCCTCTGCGGCGGCTGGCCCAGTTCTCTGTCCACTATACAGATACGCTGTTGCACGGCCGGAGCCGGATCACCTCGGGCTACACATTGGCGGACATTATAGCAGAACACGAGCCAGGGGGCAAACGACGCTGCCCGACTTGTCATAATGCCCTCTCTGTGATATGGTGTATCCTACCCCTAAAGCAGTGATTGTCTAGTCATGTACAGTGTACGATTGCGCGGTATCTACGCGACGGCGTTAGCAGTTGTGCTGCACAAGCACGGTTGGCGCATCGTGCAGCCTACCGAGGAGCTCTTGCCCTCTACAGACCCGCAAGATCGCTTTGCCCCCTTCGACGCAGAAGTCACAGACCGCGACGACCGTCAGGGCGTCATCGTCGCTGGGGAGGCAGATTCTGTCAATGCTTTGAAAGAAGTCCTCTTCGCTGAGTTGCCCGATGTCATCTGCGTGCCGGCCCCCGTAGAGCTTGGTGCGATCTATCTGGGGGTTGTGCACAAAAAACGCGCGTGTGGCTATGAGATAGATCTAGGGGGGCTGACGGGCTTTCTGCCTCAGCGAGAGTTGTCTCGCCCTTTGAAGAAGGGCGAAGCCCTTCGCGTCCAAGTCAAAGAGATCGCTCATGACCAGCCGATTGTGACGACTCAACTCAGCATAGCTGGGCGATTCGCCGTGCTCTCGCAAGAGAATGGCGTAGGCATCAGCAAAGAGATCACTGACTCCGAGGAACGAGAACGGCTTCTCACTCTTGGGCGCCGATATTGTACCAACGGCTGGGGGGTGATCTGGCGCACCGGAGCCTATCGCCAGGACGTGCGCAATCTCCAGCAAGAGATCAAGCTCTTGCAACAGAAGCTTCTCAAGATCGAGGGCCATCCCGATGAGGGCATTCCCGGCAAGTTGCTTGCTGGTCAGATGACCCTTCTTGTAGAGTTACCTGGCGGCAGCAAGCACACGCTCGATCGCGCGCGCCCTCTCCCGACAGCGCTGGGGTATCATCGCCAGCAGAGCGCGCCGGAAGCCACCGCTGCGCCAAGGGTAGGAGACCGCGTGCGCATCGAGCACGTCAAAGCCTCTCGCGAGCTGAGCGTCATCATGACCGGTCAGGTCATTGCAGGGGACTCTCAGCGCATCACTGTGCGTCGCGAGATAAGAAGCTCTGGGGTCTACGATGGATTGGGTATCCCCAAAGAGCCCGGCGACTACGCCGTGACGGAGTTTCGCCAAGGCGCTTGGTACTATGAAACGCGCTACTACTCGCGCGACGGCGTGCTCAAGGGGATCTATATGAACATCAACACGCCGATTGAATTCTATGCAGATCGTGTGCGCTATGTCGACTTAGAGATCGATGTCGTGCAGCGGCCAGGCGAGCCGGCTCAGATTATTGATGAGTGTGATCTCCAGCGTATCGCACATATGATAAGCCCTCAGCTGGGAGAGCGAGCGCGCGCTGTCGCTGAGGCGTGCGTGCAGCTTCTCCATGGACACCCCTATGGCACAGGATGACCGCGCTCTCTATAATGAAACAACCAAGCAACGGAGGAGGAGATAGTCATGAGTCGTCAGCAGAAGTCGGCAAAACCCGAGAAGAAGCCTTCATCGCGATCGCCCTGGTATCGCCAGCCCTTAGGATTGGGCATTGCTGTTGGGGGGGCGGTTATCGTCGGGCTGATAATTCTGACGGTGCTCTTGTCGCGCCCTGGGGAGAGTTTTCAGGTGACTCGTCCTGTGGGGCAAGATTTTCTGCCGGAGATGGGCGACCCCAACGCGCCTGTCACGATCTATGAGTATGCCGACTTCCAGTGTCCAGCTTGCGGGCTCTTCGCTAGACAATATAAGCCCAGAATCGAAGAGGACTATATCAAGACGGGCAGGGCTCGGCTCGTCTTCAAGAACTTTGCGTTCTTGGGGCAAGAGTCGCTTTGGGCTGCGGAAGCTGCTTACTGTGCTGCCGAGCAAGGGGGCTTTTGGGCATACCATGATAAGCTCTTCGCCAATCAGCGCGGGGAGAATCGCGGAGCGTTCAGCAAGCCCAATTTAGTGCGCTTTGCCCGCGAGCTGGGACTCAAGTCTGAAGACTTTCAGCTCTGTCTCGACTCCGGACGCTATAGACAAAAGATCCAAGATGAGAGGCGCGAGGGCGAGGCCCAAGGCGTCAACTCCACCCCCAGCTTCCTCGTCAACGGGCAACTGATCAGAGGCGCGGACTATTTGGGTTTACGTGCAGCCATCCAACGCAGTCTCCCGTGATCGATCATGACTCGATGGCGCTTGTGGGGCATTGTCATAGCGGCCGTGATCGGGCTGGGTGTGGCCGGCTATCTGACGTATGAGAAGTTCAGCGGGAGTGGGCTTGTCTGCTGGGGGGGCAGCCAAGAGTGCGAGATCGTTCAAAACAGCCCATATAGTCAGATCGGCCCTATTCCCGTAGCTGTGGTGGGCCTTGTGGGGTATCTTATGTTTCTCGTCGTCACAGTGCTGCAGCTGCGAGCGGTGTTGCTGGAACAACGCCGGACTTTGGCGGGGCTGAACTTTGGGTTGGCGCTAGGGGCGTTTCTCTACTCGCTCTATTTAACGTATCTTGAGCTGTTCGTCATTGAGGCGATCTGCACCTGGTGTGTCATCTCGGCGATCTTAGTGACGCTCATTCTTCTCTTGACGACGTGGGAGCTGGTGGCGCTCAAGGCCTACACAGCTGCTGAGGCATCGCCTGAAGACTAAACTGTCTCGCTTGACAAATCCGTTGCTGGGCCGTACCCTCTTCTATGTTGAGAGGAGGGTGTATGCGGCGCAGCGTTCTCCTCGGGCTTGTGATGGGGGCCCTGACAGCTGTTGTAGCGCTCGCGCAGCCGCGCATTGAGGCTGTTGAAATCGGGTTCAACGGGCGCTTCTTCCCAGGGGCGCTGACCCCTCTCGTTGTCTCCCTAAGCCATGGAGGGACAGCCCAAGTCTTCAATCTTGAAATCTCTCAAGAAGTGCGTGAGGTCTCGGAGCGCAGCTTTCGAGAGCGGCTGCGCTTGCCGGTGAGCCTGGGCCCAGGAACCCGAAAGCATATATCAGTAGACTTTTCTATCAGGAGCGTGAGCAGTCCCCTGCGGATCGCGCTCTTGGTCGGTGATCGAGAGCTCGTCAGCACCGAGATAGACGTACGCGAGCGCTGGAGTGAGAGCCCCCTGACGATAGGGCTTGCTGTAGACCAGATGCCCGCATTAGAACTCATAGAATTTGCCAAGCTCCCTCAGCGCTGGACAGGCTACGGGGGGGTGCGACGCGTTCTATGGGGGCGGTTGGATCCAGCACAGTTGAGCTTGGAGCAGCGCACGGCTCTCCACAAGTGGCTGCTGCAGGGAGGCGAGCTTGTCGTATTATCAGGGGAGAACTGGTACGAGCAGTATGGCGTAGAATCTCCAACACACCATAGAACACAAGATACGTTGAGGACGGCCCAGGGGTGGTGGAGCCATCTTATGCCCATCGTGAACGGGCGTGTCGAGCGCAGCGACGGCAGGGAGATCTTACAAGGCGATCTGCGCGCGGGATCGCGCGTCGTGCTGAGCGACAGCAGGGGGCGTCCTCTCGTGTGGGAGCGTCCTGTAGGG
>JBEPZC010000022.1:0-11218 GCA_041641035.1 Candidatus Bipolaricaulota bacterium | reverse complement strand
TCAATCTGCGTCCCGTTGCGGTCGAGCATCGCGCACAGATTGTCTAATCTGTAGTGCACGGCAGCCGTAGCTGCTTCCCATGTCTGACCCTCTTGGCACTCCCCATCACTGATGAGACAGTAGACTCTATAGTCTTTCTGATCGAGCTTGGCTGCCAGTGCCATCCCTACTGACACCGAAAGCCCTAATCCCAGCGAACCTCCAGAATGCTCCACCCCCGGGGTCTTAAAAGCTAAGCTGGGATGGCCCTGCAGGATCGAGCCGAGCTTGCGCAAGTTCTTCAGCTCGTCTTTAGAGAAAAAGCCAAGATCGGCCAAGATCGCATAGAGTATCGGGCAGACGTGGCCGTTACTGAGCACAAAGCGATCTCTTTCAGGCCAGCGCGGCTCCTGGGGGCGCACGCGAAGATATTTATAGTAAAGCACCGTCAGAAGGTCAGCTGAGCTGAGCGCCCCGCCAGGATGCCCCGAACCAGCCTGCGCCACCATTTCTACGACGGCACGTCGAAGCTCTTTGGCCTTTCGCTGAAGCTCTGGAATCGTCATAAGAGTATTTTATTTGAGCACGATAAATTTGCCAAGCTTTCTCTGGATGATCTGTCCGTCTTTGATGATCTCGATGACGTAGAGATAGACGCCGTTGGCGCGACGCCGGGGATGCCATTCGAGCGTCGCCCCGGCAAGAGCGACATCCTCGAAAAGCTGAACGCCGCTCAGATCGTAGACGCGCAGCCGCGCCATCTCCACAGGTCCCGTAAGCTGAATGCGCACCCTATCTTTCCAATATGCGAACGCTACTGTTACAAGCTCTTGAGGAGATTCTACTGTAATTGCATCATCGCCCTTGATAGCGATCCCGTTCACCGTGCCCGACCAGCGATAGACCCCTGGCTGAGCCGTCTCTGGCACGCGCAGTTCGTATGTGAAAGACTTTGTCTCGCCGGGGTGAACGATGGGCCACAGGCATAAATAAGTGTCGTCGTTCTGGAGGTGGCACATATCCACCCTCACCCCCAGTCCCTCTACCCTGAGAGGTAGAAGAGGGGCGAACAGGGGTGAGGGGAAGGCTTCACGCAGCTCCAAGCCACCAAAAAGCCCCATCGGCATCTTCACCGTGATAGTGACCGTGACGAGATCGCCGGGCTTGGCACGCTGAGGCGAGATGGTGCGCCAGGCGCTGATCGTGCCCACTGCCAGGTCCAATCTCCCCGCGCCATAGATATTATCTTTTCCGGGGATGCCCATATCTATCGCTTGGGCTTCGAGCGCGCTCTGGAGCTGATCGGCTGTCCAATCTGGGTGTTGCGAGAGCAAGAGCGCTGCGGCGCCGGCGACGTGCGGCGCTGACGCCGAAGTCCCAGAAAAATACGTCAGAGCGAAGCTTGAGACGCCATCGGGCCCGGCTATATCGGGTTTGATTCTGCCGTCGCTTGTTGGTCCTTGGGAGCTGAACGGCTCTTGGGGTCCGTTGTTCCAGTTGCGCACGCTGATCGCTCCGACAGCAAGAGCTCCACGCGCATCCGCTGGAGTGAGAATGCTTCCTTCAGGGACATTGGGGTCAATCGCTTGTTGGCTGAGATTAAAGATTTTCAGCCTGATGTTCGTTCGAGAGACGCGACGAGCGAGCACCCGCGCGCGATACGTTCCCGGAGTCCATGCGACGTACTCGATTTGTTCTGTTGGCTCTTCGAACCCTGTCTGGTAGTTCTGCGAGCTGGCAACCAATCGACCTTGGGCATCGTAGAGAAAAAGATCGAAATCTTCACGAGTGCGCGGCCAGTCATCCCAAGTGAGATAGAGCTCGATAGAGCCTGGGAAGTCGGCTTGAATGAGAAGCTCTTCGCGTCCGGGAGCGAACTCCAGCCAGCGATTGTAGTTTCTATCGGTCAAAGTCCCCATCCAATGGCTCTGGGCGTGATTGCCCGCAGCATTAACCCACAAAATTCCGTGGGCGCGTGCCCGGTCGACGATCTCAGCGACGATCCCTGTGCCGTCGTTGAAATTCGCGTTCGCTACGCCGACAGAGTAGTTGATGATTTGCACGCCTTGGGCGATGGCATCTTCCACAGCGTTGGCCAGGTCGATCTCGTCGGCGACTTTTTTCAGATAGAGCCATGCCTGTGGGGCCATAGCGTGGACGATCTCAGCGACGCCCGTCCCATGTGCAGTCCCAACTTCTAACCCCTCACCGGTGTAGTCTTGCTCGTCTACAATGACGTTGGGATTGATCACTTTGGATCTTTTCGCGCGGCTGAGTTGGGCAAAACCCAAGTCTATCACAGCGACTTTCACACCCTGGCCGCGCCAGCCAGCCCCTTGGAGCAGGAGCGCCCCAGTGGGCAAGAGCCCCTCAGTCGTGCGCGAACCCAAGGCGACGAACGGTCGCGGGCGGCGAATGAACGAAATCTCTCGCACACTCTCCGCAAGCGCTCTCAGCTTTTCTGCGGGAACTCGCACGCGCGAGAGATTCCCCGCGCGGGCTTCAACGTGAGCGCCCAGGTTCGCTACGAGCTTCTCATCTAGAGGGCGCTCGCTCTCGATGATCACTCTGAGAAGCCCCGCGGCCCTATTTCCGAAAGAGAGAGGAGCACTGGGGGGCAGGGAAGAAGTTAGTAGAGTCGTCTCGATCTTCGGATGATAAAGCGGCGGCTTGGGAGGGATAGGCCACTCATCAGAGAAGCTCAAATGGGCCAACACAACCGAGAAAAACGCGAGAACACCAAGAATGGAAAACAGGCGCAAGGACTTCTGCATGGCGCTCTTACGATAGCGAAAACTTTTGCTCAGTGCAACAGCTCTCTAGGGAGCGTGCGACATCCTGTTGAGCAGCACAGCAATATGCCCGCTGATAAACTGCGCCACGGCGATATCTAAAAAACCATGGTTCAAGAAATCACCCGTGGCAATAGCGATAGGCCCGGCACCCACAGGCCAGATCTTGCTCATCCCAAACGAACCGTCGCCCCGACCGAGAAAGATCTTCAGCTCGTTGCTCTGAATGCTTGTCGCTAGAAGATCGAGGGCGCCGTCGCGGTCGAGATCGGCTATCTGCACGGCGCGGCTCTCCTGCCCTATAAAGAGCGTGAGCCCCTCATGGAAGCGCCCCGTCCCACGCCCCAAGAATATCTTCACAGAGTTCTCTTCCGAAACGGCCACAGCGAGGTCATCAAAGCCGTCACCGTTGAGATCGCCTACGGATAAGCTTATCGGCTCTTTGCCCACGGGGAAGGGGGTGAGCGCGTCAAACGAGCCGTCGCCGTTGCCTAAGAGAATAGTTACCGTGTCGTCGAAGAAGTTCACGACCGCGATATCTCGTTGGCCGTCATCGTTGAAATCTCCTGAAGCTAGCGCGCTGGGCCAGCCACCAACAGCGATCTCTTGAGCTTTAGCAAAGTCTCCTGTGCCATCCCCGAGAAGCGTTGTCACTCGCCCCAGCGGAGCGTTGACGATCGCTATATCCCCAATTTGATCGCGATTGAAATCGTCGCTGATAAGAGTATACGGTCCTGCGCCGACGACGATCTCCCGTGCTGCTGCGAATTGTCCTGCTCCATCGCCGTGAAAGATAGAGATTCTGCCCTCGTCAAAGTTCGTCACGATCACATCGAGTTTTCCGTCTTGATTGACATCGCTCGAGATCAGAGCCGTAGGGCGATACGTCAGGGCGAGCGTCGTCTCGACACGGAAGCTCCCCGTGCCATCGCTGCGCAGCACCGTGATAGTTCTGCTCTCAAAATTAGCGACAGCGATATCGTCGAAGCCGTCATCGTCAAAGTCGGCTGCAGCGAGCGCCGTTGGGGAGAGCCCTACGGGGATCGAGATGGGGAACGAGAAGTCAAGCACGCGAAGAGTTTTTTGGGCGCGGTCGCTGGCGCCGTCCTCGTCGAAGACTCGCAGCGTTACGGTGTAAACGCCGGCACGGGTGTAGGTATGCGAGACTTGTTGACCTAGGGCGCTTGTGCCGTCGCCGAGGTCCCATTCGTGGCGCACAATGCGCTGGGGCATAAGAAGCGCTGCCACGTCGCTCGACGCTGAAGCGTCAAAGTGCACCGTGAGCGGAGCAAAGCCGTTGCTCGCTGTCATAGTGAAAATCGCTTTAGGAGGGGGGTTGCCCACTTTGATGATCACGGTAGCGACAGCGGTCGAGCCACGGTCATCCTTCACTGTAAGGATAACGGGATAGAGTCCTGCTTGGGTGTAGGTGTGCGAGACTTTGACGCCGGAACCTGTTGAACCGTCGCCGAAGTCCCACAGGTATTCAGTGATCTTTCCGTCGGGGTCGCGTGACCCTGAACCATCGAACTGAACGGTGAGCGGCACGCCCCCGCTGACAGGGGCAGCCGTGATGGCCGCAATCGGCGGTTGATTGGGTGCAGGTACACAACTGGCCACTCCTAGCAGGAGCAGCCCGCAGAGTAGGACGGCTCTCATAGGACCCCCTGCTAGGATGATAATCTAAGAGTGGCCTCAAAAGCAAATACTCAGGAGGGTGTAAAATACGTGAGGCGGTTCCCCACGGCGCTGGCTCGCAACGGCGTATTTTTAATCCATTTATCAATGAGCGAGAGCATCTTCAGGTCGTCAATTCTCAAGCCGGGGGCCAGCTCCGCGCCCTTGATCCAAAAATCTAACGCTCTCAGGATTTCGAGGTCACTGAGACGGTTGTCTCCGTCGGTGTCGAGCAGCTCTTCGAGAGTTCTGCCAGACGGTGGTGTTTCTCCCCGAGGGACAGTGAAGCGCCACTCGAAGCGCCCTTCGGCGCCTTGGCGGTCGCGGGCGCGAACGCGCGCCTGCACAGCACCGCTCAACTGCACTCCAATCGCTTTAAGATTGACACTGAAAAGATGCGCCGTCTGATCCCATGAGGCACCGGGGCTTTGCCAGCCAAACTGTACTGTCTGAGCTTCGTCTTGGAGGGTGAGCTGAATCGTCTCGGAGAGCACTTCGTTCTTGTCGTCAGTAATCGTGATTTGAATCAGGGGAGAGCGATCTCCTAAAGTCTCTTGGTTACGCGGCTGCGGCCCGAAGAACTCCGGAGGCAAATTCTCTAAGCGAATGACGGTGAGGAGCCCATCTTTGTTGGGCAGTGGCCCGCTATTCCCGTTGTCTTCAGTGATGTTGTTGCTGAGCAGGCGCAGCGGGCTGCCGTCCATTGTTGGAAGATCGCCGCGCAAGACCAGCCATACTAAGACGATTCCCTTGGCTCCGGCTTGGATAGCGTTGACCCCATCGTGTGCGCTTATGGTGATCTCGTCGCCATCGGGAGTGATAGAAATCTCTCTTTGATCAGCGAAGAACGGAAACTCTGCGCCTAAAAACGTTGCGACGTCGCGTCGCTCTACACGCACTCTGGCGCGATAGTTCTGCACTCCCCCAACAGTGCTGGTCAAGATAATTGGAACTCGGACGGTGTCGCCGACTAAGACGCCGTCTACGCCGACGACGAGCGTCGGAGCGCTGGGCGCCGCAGCGACAGTGAGCTGTCCGTTGGAGATCGCGACGTTGAACGGGTTGAGACGATCATTGACGATCTCTCTGATAGCGAGTGTTACTCCTGTGCGCCCGCCAAACGTCCCGCGCAGTTTCACTTCAGCGAGAAGCGTCTGTTGTGCGCCAGAGACGATCACGTCGTTCTCATCGCGCACAGAGATCTGTGCACTATTGCCGTCGGGGGCGATCTGGAAGCTCGCAAAATCTCGTAATGGTTCGGGGAAGCGCACGTCTTCGATGTGCGCGATCTCAGGAGCATCAACGGCGACGCTGAATGTGTAATAATGGAGACCATCCGGTGCGGCATTAATCGAGACGGGCAGCCAAACAGCAGCCCCAAGCGAGAGTTGATCGCTCTTGATCGAGACAGTCTGAGCATAGCCGAGCGCAGCACCAAACAGGTTCGCGCTGATCAGCACAATTGCTGCGATGAAGATGTGACGCATCGTGGGCCTCCCTCTAGTGAGATGGCTTTTTATATTAGCTCTTTGTGTGGGAAGCTGTCAAATTTTCAAGGTATAGCTCGCCTTGAGTGCCCCGCCCTGGAAGCCGTCAGCCCCCAAATTGCCTTCAGCGCTGAGCGTCCATCGTCCTAGAGTTCGACTGATGCTCAGCGAGAGATTGTCTAACCCGAAGATGCTCATGTCCAAACTCGCGCTCACGCTGAAGCCATATAGCTCCCCGCTCGTTGTAACAGTAGCAAACTGTATGCCGTCGAGGTCACCCATGACAAAAGTGTCCAGCGAAAGATCTCCAAGAAACCCGTTGGCCATAAGCTGAAAGCCGCTCAGCTGGAGCCCTGAGAAATCGAGAGAGGCTTGCACGAGCAGACCATCGAGCATCACATCGAGCGAGATGCCCTCGCTCGTGATCCCCAAACTCTCAACGGTCACGCTGAACGAGAGCGACAGCAGCCCGTCCCACAGAGTCGTCGCGAGATCGAACGATTCTGATTGGAACCCTGCCGTTGTAATAAGCGATGTCATCGTGAGAGTCCAGTCGTCACTGAGATACCCGACAGCTGAGAGCGACTGTTGCTTGAACCCGTGAGCAGAGAATGTCGTCGTCCCGCTGAGTTCGCCGAGTTCTTGAGAGAGGGAAAAGTTCAGAGTCCCCGTAGGAGCAGCGATACCCTGGGGAATGAGCTGCGCGCTCCCCGTGACGTTAAGCGTACTGGGTCCGAGCTTCACCGTGATCTTCCCATTTCTGAAGCCGCGACGTCCAAAGTTCAGCGTGTTCTCAAGCGAGATGAGCTCAGAGAACTCGGCTTTGAGCTGCGTCTCAGCGCTTGTCAATCCTTGAGAAGAGAGCGTCGCGTTGGCGCTCGCTTGGATCTGTGAGACTTGATAGCTTACGTTGAGTTTAGTGC
This sequence comes from Candidatus Bipolaricaulota bacterium, assembly GCA_041641035.1. Taxonomy (GTDB): domain Bacteria; phylum Bipolaricaulota; class Bipolaricaulia; order RBG-16-55-9; family DRXL01; genus JANXCC01. The sequence continues at coordinate 4,360 of JBEPZC010000022.1, read as the reverse complement.
TCTCGAGACCTTGGGGGGTGAGCGTTGCGCTCGCCCCGACTGTCCAAGGCGCGCGCTGCCACTGCCAACGGCCTTCAAAGCTCATAGTGCCAAAGCCGCTCAGATCAAAGGGCAACGAGCCTGTGAACGTCAGTGTCGTCTGCGCCCATCCACCAAAAACACTGACGCTGAGAAACACCAGCGTCACACGGAGAAGCTTCGTGATCATTAAGATTATTATATCACGGCGCTGTCACTTCTGTAACGGTCACCGTTCGGGAGAGCGAGTTCTTCGCGCCGCGATCGTCAGTGAGGGTTAATTTGACGGTGAACGTGCCCGCAGTCTTATAGGTGTGCGAGATTGTCTTCCCCTCACCGGTCTCGCCGTCACCAAACTCCCATTGGTAGCGCACGATTTCGCCGTCGTCGGTCGAGCCGGAAGCGTCGAACTCCACGGGTTCATTAACTTTTGGCTGCATGGGCGTGAAGCTGAACGTCACCAACGGTGGCTGATTGGGTGGCAGCACCTGCTCTTTGATCACTAAGTTCTGAAATGCTGAGGACGTCGCGCCCTTGTCGTCAGTCACTGTCAGGGTGACTTTATAGGTGCCGGCGGCTTTGTACGTGTGCTTCACTATCTTGCCTTGGCCGGTTGTCTGATCGCCAAAATCCCACCTATAAGAGACGATAGCTCCGTCGGGATCGGCAGCTGCTGAAGCGTCAAATGTGACTTCTTGATTGGCTGTCGGCTCCAACGGCTCGACGGTGAAGATCGCAACCGGCGCTTGATTGGGAGGCACGACACGCACTGTTTTTGCCAGGGTCGTATTGGCTCCACGGTCATCGGTGACTTGCAAGATGACGTCGAACTCGCCCTCTTTCTTGAAGACATGCGTTGTCGTCGCTCCTTGGGCGGTCTCGCCATCGCCGAAATCCCACAGATAGCTAATAATTTTGCCATCGGGGTCCTGGGAAGCTGAGCCGTCGAACGTCACGGTCTCGCCGACCTTTGGCTCTTTAGGACTGAACGTGAACCGCGCGAACGGGGCCTTGTTTGGGGGCTGGCAGCTCTGCAATATCCCGCCAAAGCCCAACGCTGCCCCCAGCAATGCTATGAGCGTTAAGAGTCGTCTGTGCGTCATTGGTGCTCACCCCTAGACTAAGTTCTCATACTCTTGGCTGAAGGGGCCGAAGTAGAAGATATGGGGCTTATAGGGCAGATTGCGCAGCTCCTCAGGGAGCTCTTCGCTTTCGGGCAGGCTCACCGGCAGATCCAGCTCCGGGAAGCGATTGAGGATCTCCTGCCCGCTTAGGCCCGTCGCTATCCCCACGAAGATCGCCTCCTGAAACGGAAAGATCGTCCAGCGATGGGCGATGCGCTGCGCTTCTGGAATATCCTGTTCGATCTCACTCTGCTCGCGCAGCACCAACCAGCGCAGAAAATCTTTCAGGGTGCTGATCTTCTCTAAGCTCAGCCTCGCCATGGGCTGGGCCTTCTTCTTCTGAACTGGACTGCGCTTCTTCACCTTGCTCACGTTTGTATTGTATGTGATCGAGATCACCCTGTCACCAGCCTGTCACCCCTCTCTTCAGTATAATGGGAACCTTGACAAGAGACATCTGAGACAACGAGAGAGGACAAATTGGACTAGATGAGACTGACCATGGTTTTCATCGAGATTTTAAGGCTGAGCCAGCGTGGTTGCGAACCCCTCGCTGTTTGGATAAATTCTCTACGCTATGGCGACGCTCAAACTCTGGAACACCCTTGGTCGGCGCCTGGAAGAGTTCAAACCCATCAAAGATAACGAAGTGGGCCTCTACACATGTGGGCCGACGGTCTACGATTACGCCCACATCGGCAATCTCAGGACGTATATCTTCGAAGACATCTTGCGTCGCGTGCTGGAGTATAACGGCTACAAAGTCAAGCACGTCATGAATATCACTGATGTGGGGCATCTCACCAGCGATGCCGATGAGGGGGAAGATAAAGTCGAAGCGAGCGCCCGGCGCACCGGCAAGAGCGCCTGGGAACTCGCAGAGATGTACGCCAAAGCGTTCTTCCGGGACACCGAAAGATTAAACATTCTCAGACCCCATATCGTCTGCAAGGCGACCGAGCACATTGCCGACCAGATCGCGCTGATCAAAAAGCTGGAAGAGAAGGGCTATACGTATAAGACGTCAGACGGCATTTACTTTGACGTCTCGAAGTTTCCCAATTACGGGGAGCTAGCCGGCCAAAGCCTTGAAGAGAAGAAGGCTGGAGCGCGCGTCGAAGTCAATCCCGAAAAGCGGAACCCCGCAGATTTCGCGTTGTGGAAATTCTCCCCCAAAGACAAGAAACGTCAGATGGAATGGGACAGCCCCTGGGGTGTGGGCTTTCCCGGCTGGCACATCGAGTGCAGTGCCATGTCTACGAAATATCTGGGCCAGCCCTTCGATATACACTGTGGGGGTGTTGATCACATCTCCACGCATCACCCCAACGAGATCGCCCAAAGCGAGGCTGCCGCAGGGGTCAAGATGGCGAATTTTTGGCTCCACGGCGAGTTTATGACCGTGGAGGGGCGGCGCATGGGCAAATCCGAAGGCAATGCGTATCTGTTGGAAGACTTAATCAAGCGCGGCTATGAGCCCCTGGCATTTCGGTATCTCTGTTTGAATACGCATTATCGCATCCAGCTCAACTTCACCTGGCAGGCGCTAGAGGGGGCGCAGACGTCCTTAGAAAGGCTGAGGGAGCACGTGCGCAATGCCCGCGCTGTAGGAGGCGATCCCGCCCATGGGAAAATCCCTTCCCAGGTGCATGAGCAGTTCCTTGAGGCGATCAATGATGACCTCAACATTCCGCAGGCTCTGGGAATCCTATGGGACTTTGTGCGTTCGTATCAGAACCCTTCGGATAAGCTTGCGACGCTCTTTGATTTTGATCGGGTCTTGGGGTTGAAGCTCAGTGCAGTGCAACCCGAAGAGACAACCGAAGTTCCCCAGGAGGTGCGCGAGCTGCTCGCGCAGCGCGAGGCCGCGCGCAAAGCGAAGAACTTCAAGGAAGCCGATGCAATACGCGCAAAGATCGCCGAGCTGGGCTACGAAGTCATAGATACTCTCCAGGGGCCTAAGCTCAAGCAGCGTCGTTAACGCCGAGCGACCAAGAGAAATTTTCTCGGCCAGCTGGTGCCCTCAATCAGCTCGATCCCATGTCCGTTCAAATCTTCGGAGATCTCTTCGAAAGCGAGCCACTCTGTCAGCTGGAGGCGCGCTTCTTGCAGCAGGGCTTCGAGCTGGTCACGTCCGAAGGGGCAGTGCGTCTCGCGCATCTCCAAATCTTCTAGTGCTGTTCCGAAGGCCCAGATCTTGGTGACAAAGTCTTGGAGATCGCGTTTGGAGAGCCACACTGTGCCGTCGGGGTGTGCTTCACAAGCAACGGGTCTGAATTGATAGCGTTGAGCAAAGTAGTCCCAGTGAGCGCGCGCTTGTGGGCTGAAGCGGGCGCGGACTCTCTCTGGGCCGGGATCGAGATGGTCGAGCGCGATGAGCCGTCCGCCGGGCTTCAGCACTCGTTTGATCTCGCACACGACGCGAGAGAGTTCGTGGGGCTTACCAAAGAGAAGGACTTCGTGCAGGACTTGCGCGGTGAGCACAACGTCGAAGCTTTGGTCAGAGAAGGGGAGGCTCTCAGCGCGGGCTTGGTATATCTCTGCGTGTGGGGAGGCACGGCGTGCTTCTTCGAGGCGATCTGGGGATTCATCAATCCCGACGACGCGCGGCACGCCCTGCGCGGCAACGGCTCGCAAATACTGACCGGAGCCACAGCCAATATCTAGAAAAGACTCACACTGTCCTAAGCGATCTAAGACGAGCTGAATGCGCTGTTGTAATCGCTGATGGGCTCGCTCGCGCTGTGTTAAGGCTTCAGCAGCGTCTTTCGAGTATAACGGCTCCCGTATGCTCATAGCTCTCGTGCTGCTCGCTGGATAAGTTCTTGCTGGTCTGGAAGCAGATCATAGTCGATGAGTCTGCTCTTGTCAGCCCATAGAGCAGCTTCGATGTCGGAGTTAGGGCGAAGCTCACCGGATTTATAGCGAGCGAGAAGCGCGATCAAGACATAGTGATACTGCACGCGCCCGTCGGCATCGCGGAAGATTCTATCGAGAACGTCAAGGACCTTGACGATCTCAATCTCGACGTGGCACTCTTCGCGGATCTCGCGCACGGCGGCATCGCGGATGGTCTCGCCCAGCTCGACGACTCCGCCGGGGAGGCTCCATTGGCCCTTGCGTGGCTCGTGAGCGCGCCGCACTAATAAAATCTCTCTGTCTTTGAAGACCAGAACGCTCACGCCCACAATCGGCTGCTTGGGATAGACGCGTTGCAT
>JBEPZC010000021.1:3139-11259 GCA_041641035.1 Candidatus Bipolaricaulota bacterium | reverse complement strand
CGAGCCGCATCGTGCACCAGCACGTACTCGCCGGTCGCGGCACGCACTCCAGCTAGAGATGAGTCTTGCCGGTGTGACCCGCCATAGACGATTGTGATGGGCTTGGAAAGAATAATCTCTCGCTTGTGAAAGAGCTCGTGATCGTCAGGATGGATCACGACCACAAGCTCGGAGATGGCCTCGCACTCAGCGAACTTCTCCAGGGAGTACATGAGGAGCGGCTTTTCTCTCAGCGAGATATAAGCTTTGGGAATTGGAGTCTGGAGCCGCCTCCCGCGCCCCGCAGCCAGCACTACCGCGCTTATTGCTCCCATTTGACCGGCTCAACCTTCGGACGCACAAAGAGCATCTTGCCCGCTTCCGTCTGAAGAGTTGAGTTCACCACTGCTCGAATCTTCTTGCCAATGAAACGTCGCCCATTCTCAACAACGACCATCGTGCCATCGTCTAAGTACCCCACCCCCTGGCCGATCTCTTCGCCCTTGTCGATCACTTCGACCTCGATCTCCTCACCGGGGATGAACCTTGGCTTGATGGCGTTGGCCAATTCATTGATATTCAGCACGGGGACCCCTTCAACCTTGGCGACTTTATTCAGATTGTAATCGGTGGTGATGATCTTGGCCTTGAGCTCCTTGGCAAGCTGGATGAGCTTGCGATCCACATCGGAGATGTTGGGATAATCTTTGCTGAGCGTTTCGACCTCGATCTCATTGCTGCGCCGCAGCTCACCTAAGATATCTAAGCCACGGCGCCCTTTGCGGCGTCTCAGGTTATCTGAAGAATCGGCGATGGCGTGCAGTTCGCTGAGCACAAACTCGGCGATGATGATCTTGCCCTCGATAAAGCCCGTCTTCACCAAGTCACCGATGCGCCCATCAATGATTGCGCTTGTGTCCACCAATTTGATATTCATATTGGGAGCAGGGGAGGGCTCAGCTGGGCGACCCTGCAGTGCCATCCACAAGTTCTCTTCTTTGTAGCCTACGGCAAATCCTCCCCCTACAAGCGAGAGCGTGATGACCCCTTGCAGGGCTCGCACGAGGGGGTTCTGCGGAAAGATCAGCCCCAACCCCCACGAGACAATCATGCCGAGCAGGGCACCTGCAATGCTCGCCATGACGCCTTGCACGAGCCGTTGCACCCCGCCCTCTTGAGCCAAGCTGTGCTCGACAAGGCGGGCTAAGTTATTTATCAAGAGCGCAACCAAAAACCCTCCCAACGCCCCTACGACGATCTGAGCTTCCCACGGATGAAGCCCACCCAACGGTGGAGGAAGGGGCGGCACCCATCCCTCTAGGAGGCTTATCATGACCCCCGCAACTATGAATACAAGATAGATGACAACCCTGAACACAATTCCTTCCCCTTCTCACTACGGGAGCTCTCCCGCGTTACACTCAGTTCTATCTTAGCATAAGCTTGACTTTTGAACAATCTTTCAGATATTTTAAAGATGATGATATCTCCAACGGCTCAGGCGCTGACCATAAGAGAGGGACTCCTGTGGGCAGCGCAGCAATTCCAGCAACATGGCATAGAAGCAGCGCGCTGGGAGGCAGAGCTGATCACAGCGCATGCCCTTAGCATAGGGCGTGACGAGCTGTACTGCCATCCTCACCGGAGGCTGACTCCCTTGGAAAGCTCCACCCTAGAGAGCCTGGTGGCGCGCCGATGTCGCGGTGAGCCCTTACAGTATCTTCTGGGATATACGGAGTTCTTCGGCTGCCGTCTTCGATTGACCCCTGCGGTGCTCATTCCACGCCCGGAGACAGAAGAACTGGTCGAGTTACTCGTGCTGACCTACAGGGGGAGCCACGTCCCGCAGCGTGTCTTAGACGTAGGGACGGGGTCAGGAGCGATTGCGATTGCGCTCGCACGCGCCTGGCCGACGAGCTCCTTCGTAGCTGTTGATATCTCGGTGGAGGCGCTGGCGCTCGCGCGCGAAAATGCCTTCCAGAATGGAGTGGGCGAGCGCATCTATTTTCTTCGCTCAGAGTGGTTCTCTGCGGTTACGGGGGAGTTCGATCTGATCGTCTCCAATCCCCCCTATGTGCGGACGGAGTATTTAGAGCGCGCTCCGCGGGAGCTGCTCTATGAACCCAGGGAGGCTCTCGACGGTGGTGCAGACGGTCTGGATGCGATCAGACGGATCATTGCTGAGAGCCCAAGGTATCTGCGCCCCCAGGGTGCGCTCTATCTCGAGATCGCTGCTGACCAGGGGGAGCACGTCAGGGATCTGCTGACCCAAAACGGATCTTTTCGGGAGATTGAGATCATCAGAGATTTAGCAAAGAGGGAGCGGTTTGCGCGTGCTGTGCGCAGCGGTGAGTCATGTCGATCTTAGTGCAAGTCTCGGAGTTGCGATTTGTGACCCCTGAGGGGAAAAGAATCCTCGAGGACGTGACCCTGCGGGTGAATCACAGCGAGATGGTCTTCTTAGTAGGGGCGCCGTCGTCGGGCAAGAGCGTGATCTTGAAACTGCTCTGCCATGAGCTGCGCCCCCAGCACGGGCAGATCCTCGTGGACGATCGCAACGTGACGCGCTTGCACTCAAGCAAGCTGCCCGCGTTCCGGCGGCGCTTGGGGATCGTGCCCCAAGACTTCACGCTTCCCCGCCGTACCGTGCGCGATGCGTTGGTCTTTAAACTGAGAAGCTTAGGCTTGGCACCGGACGACAGCAATGCCCTGACTGAAGAGATTCTCGATACGGTAAGAATGCACGACGCTGCTGACACATTGGTCACCAACCTGGATCGAGCCCAGCAGAAGATCTTCGCTATAGCCCTTGCTGCGTGTCATAATCCCGTGCTCATGTTGATAGACGAGCCCTTCAGTGGTTTGGAGTATGACGACGGCCACAGGGTCTTAGAATGCCTGCAAGCCGTGCACGAGCGCAAGCGCGTGGCCATGCTCATAGCCACACGGGAGCAGGAATGGGCGCTGCGCAGCGGGGCCCGCATTGTCTATCTGTGGGCGGGGCGAACTTACGACGAAGCCCCAGTAGAGAGGACACAGCTATGAAGAGCTTTCTCATCAGAGAGCTGGGACGAACTGTGCTCACGGATTGGCGGCTCCTCCTATGGATGGTAGTGGTGGTGAGTATCACGGCTCTAGCTCTTATGGTTTTTATGGGCGTGTGGGTTGCTTCTGGTGACTGGGGGGAGAATCGGTTGATCGTGCTCTTTGAGCCAGGGGTCTCGAACGAACAGATCCGTTCAGTCTATCATCAATTAGGTCAGTGGGAAGCGATCTCGGAGGTTCTCTATATTCCCCAGGGTGACCCACGGTTTGTGCAAGATGGGATAGAGCCAGAGCGCGCTCCTGCGGGATATCTGCGGGTCACGGTGCGCCAGGTTTCTGAGACTGCCGAAGCTCAAGCTGCGCTGCGCGATCTCCCGGGCGTTGCTGACGTGCAAAGTTACCAGAAGGGGGCGCTCCGGGCACTCTTGGCATCAGACAGTGGGGCACGGTCACTCGCTACGATCTTGCAGCTTCTCTCTGCTCTTGTCACTGGGGCAGTTCTGAGTATGAGTGTGCCCATCTTCGCAGCAGCATGGCGAGGTGAGCTGCAGATCCTGTATCTCTCAGGTATTGCTACAGGATCAATCCGCTGGTCATTCTTCACCATCCCTGTGCTGTGCTCAGTGCTTGCGGGGGTCATCGCTGTCGGTGTGATGGTCTTTTTGAGGGATTGGGAACAGCTGCACTATTGGCTGCCGGAGCTCTCACAGCCGGGCGTTATGGGAGAAGTGAGCGTATGGGTGCTCGGGCTGGCATTGCTTATAGGGGCTGGGGCCGGCCTTCTGGGAGCTTGGACAGTGCGGATCAAAAGCTAGAGCGCGTCGAGTGCTTCCAGGACTTCCCGACTATGGCCCTTGGGGGAGACTCTTCCAAAGACTTTTACAATTATTCCGTCTTTAATGATATACGTCACGCGCTGTGCCAAGCCCATCCAGTTGAGGACATCGTAAGCGCGACAGATCTTCTTATCGGGATCGGCAAGCAGAGGGAAACTGAGCCCGAACTTCTGGGCGAACGCCCTGTGCGACGTCACGTCATCGGTGCTCACGCCGTATACGGTCACTCCGCGGCGCGCAAACTCACTCAGATCATCCCGAAACGAGCAGGCCTCAGCAGTGCAGCCGGGAGTATTATCTTTGGGATAGAAATAGAGCACTGTAACGCCACGAAAGTCTACGGTAATTCTGTTGCCGTTCTGGTCAAGGGCTTCGATAGCGGGTGCTACAACACCTTCTTGTAGAGCCATAGATGATCATCCCTCCTTGGGAGTGTTCTAGCTTCTCAGTATCACGTGGAGAATCATGCTAACAATACTGATGAGCAACGCTGCCACAACTGTCCAGCCAAAGCTCTCTATCGTGAACGCTGGGATCAAGAGATCAGCGAGCCAGAGCATGCTCGCATTAATGACTATCAGAAAGAGCCCCAAGGTGATGAGCGTCACGGGGAGTGTGAGAAGGATCACGATGGGGCGCACAAGAGCATTGAGCAGCCCCAGCACCAAGCCGACAAGAATGACTGTGCTGAGATAATCTGCTCCCTCGATGCGGATATGTGGCTGAAGCACCCATGTCGTGACAGCGACCGCTGCTGTCGCGATGACCCATCGAATGACAAAGCGCATCAAGAGTCCATTGCTCTGAGCCATGCTCGCTTATCTTATCAGATCGCTTGGCGTTTGTGCCAGTGAGCGTGTAGAATAACGCTGGGGGATAAGCGATGGAAATCTCGATAAGTGCAAAGCGGTCCCTTGAGGTCTTCAATCCCGCAACAAGAGAGAAGATAGCTGACGTGCCGATCACGCCGCCGGAGGAAGTCAGTGCTGCGGTCAGTCGCGCGCGTCAGGCGTTTCAGATATGGCGTCAATTCTCAGTGGCCCAGCGGGCGCGCTATCTCTATGCTGCTCGCGACTGGATTGTAGACCACCAAGACGAGGTCATTGAGACGATCTGCTCCGAGACGGGCAAACCCCGTACGGAAGCCCTCGTCGCTGAAGTCCTCTATTGCTGCGATCTGTTAGGGTTCTACGCGAAAAATTCCGAACGATATCTCAAAGACGAGCTGCGCAGCCCGCATCTATTGAAGACCAAGCGCGTCTTTGTGGTCTACCAGCCCTTGGGCGTCGTGGGGGTGATCTCGCCGTGGAACTATCCGTTCACCCTGACGCTGGGGGACGTCGTCCCCGCGTTGATGGCGGGAAACGCTGTGATCTTGAAGCCCTCGGAGTACACGCCGTTGTCGGGGCTGTTGGTCGAGCGCCTCTTTCGTGAGGTGGGCTTGCCCGAAAACGTTCTTCAAACGCTCTGCGGCTACGGCGACACCGGAGCAGCTTTGGTAGACCACTGCGATGGGATTGCCTTTACGGGTTCGGTGGCCACAGGGAAGAAGGTCGCCGAGCGTGCCGCGCAGCGGCTGATCCCGGTACTATTAGAGCTGGGCGGCAAAGACCCGATGATCGTGCTCAAGGACGCTGATCTGGAGCGCGCGGCCAACGCGTGCGTCTGGGGCGCGCTGAGCAACGCGGGGCAGATGTGCATGTCGGTGGAGCGCGTCTACGTCGAAGCCCCCGTCTACGATGAGTTCGTGAGAAGGGTCGTGGAAAAAGTGAAGGGATTGCGTCAGGGCTCAGAGAGGCGCTTTGGCGAAGTAGACATCGGCCCACTGACGATGCCCAAGCAGCTAGAGACTGTCGAGCGGCACGTCCGCGATGCCGTTGAGAAGGGCGCTCAAATTCTGATCGGCGGGAAGCGCAAAGATGGGCTTTTCTACGAGCCAACAGTCTTGGTGAACGTCGATCACTCCATGCAGATCATGCGGGAGGAGACGTTTGGCCCGGTCATCCCTATTATGAAAGTCCACTCGGCCGAAGAAGCTCTTCAGTTAGCTAACGACTCGATCTACGGGCTGGCAGCAAGTGTCTTTACAAAAGACACAGCGCTGGGGGTGAAGCTGGCGCGGCGTATAGAGGCGGGCAACGTCTGTGTGAACGATTGTATTACGAACTTTGCGATTTTGGAAGCGCCCTACGGCGGGGTCAAACAGAGCGGGTTGGGGCGTCGCCATGGCGAGTGGGGCTTGCGACAATTCACCTGGCCGCAGACGGTCGTCGTCGATCGCTTTGGGTTGAAGCGTGAGCTCTTTTGGTATCCCTATAATGAGAGGGTCGCGCGCTGGATTTCGCGGGCGATTCGGTTTCTGTATCGACGCGGGTGGCGCGAAAAATTCTCGACACGGAGGTAAGAGAACCCTGTATGCATCGGCGTTGGGTATTTGTTGGGATCGGGTCTTTCGTGGTGATCGTCGTGGCTGTGGCGATCTGGGTGCTGTTGGTCTCGCCGCGAACATTGACAGTGTGTCCCTCAGGATGTGCGTTTGCGCAGATTCAGCAAGCTCTTAACGCGGCACGCAGCGGCAGCACACTTCAGATCCAAGCCGGGACGTATCGTGAAGAGGTTCAGATCACAAAGCCTATTCACATCGTCGGCGCTGAGGGCGTAGTGCTCGAAGGGCAGATCGCTATCATGAAGACGGACAACGTCTCGATCACTGCTCTCACTGTGCGCGGCCCCGTGCGCATCGAAGGGAGCCGTAAGATCACGATCCTCAAGAGCACGATCTCCGAAAGCCAAGATGCCGGGATCGCTGTCATCGGCAGCAGGGAGATCTCGCTGAAAGAGAACACGATCACGGACAACCAAGGGGATGGCATCGCTGTGGAGTCGTCTCAAGTTGAGATTTCACACAACACTATTGGGGGCAACAAAGGCTATGGCATTCGCGCTGACAACGCATCTCAGCTCTCTGGTGAGGGCAACCGAAACGGCTTGCGCGTCCCAGAAGATTTTCCCACGATCCAGGCAGCTGTTGACGCTTGGCAAGCAGGCATGGGCATCAACGGTTTAGGGGACGTCAGTGAGCACGTTCCTGAGGGCCTGCTCACAGGGGAAGGCGTGATCTTTGTTGCCCCTGGAGTGTACCGCGAGTTCGTCACGATTCGCGACAAGTATATAAGAATTCGTGGGGCCAGCCGCGATGAGGTCATCATTGACGGCACGGGCTTAGGGGACGTCGATGGGATCACGGTGCGCGGTCAGAGCACGGTCTTTTTGGAGAACCTGACGGTACGTAACTTTCGCGACGACGGCCTCGATGCTGAAGGCAAGATCGAATTGACGCTGCGCAACGTTCTCTTCGAGGGCAACGGCAGCACCGGCGCAGAGATCGCCCACAGTGATGTCACGGTCTGGCTCAATCGTGTGGAGATCAAGAACAATCGCAATTATGGGCTGTGGGCGCTGAGCGCCCAAAATATTCGAGAGTGTCGCGACACCAGCGTCGCGGGGAACACCACAGATTTTGGTGCGCTCAACGAAGCTGCTGCTGCCGAGATAGCTCAGAAGTGTCAATAGTGCTATAATCGCTCTATGTTTTCGAGACTATGGGGCCGGCTGCGGCGACGCATGGCGCTCTATAAACCCAAGCGCTTCCGCGATCACTACGAGTATGCGGCGTTCTTCGACGCTCGCAACATTGTCTTAGCCGGCGACGATATGGCCGTTCTGGAGTACCCCAACGAAGCCGTACAACAGAAGATCTTTCAGCATGCTGTAGCGAAGTTTGACCTAACGAACAGAAAGATTCTCGATGTCGGCTGTGGGTTGGGGTATCTGAAGAAATATCTGGACGCGCAGGGCGTGCGCTATCGCTCGTACTTTGGGGTAGACTTAAGCGAGAAGATGATCGCTGGGGCGACCAAGCGATTTGGTCCGTACTTTGGGAAGCGTGATGTGCTGGCGCAGCCCTTCGCTGAGAACGAGTTCGATGTCGTCTTTCTCCTGAGCGTCTTGGGGTATCCCATCAGTGATGACCCCTTTGGGTATATGAGCGCACTCTTACGAGAGCTCTTTCGGGTGGGGCGAGAGGGGATGGTGTTTACGCACCTGGCGCCGGGGCGACGGCAAGAACCTTCGGATTTCACCGTAGCACCTGAGGATATGGCTCGCTGGTGCCGACAAAATCTCTCTGAAGACGTAGAGCTCGACGACACGCTGGGATTGGTGACGTATGTGGTAGCCGTGCGCAAGGCTTCGATTCAC
>JBEPZC010000021.1:0-3039 GCA_041641035.1 Candidatus Bipolaricaulota bacterium | reverse complement strand
GGATTTCACCGTAGCACCTGAGGATATGGCTCGCTGGTGCCGACAAAATCTCTCTGAAGACGTAGAGCTCGACGACACGCTGGGATTGGTGACGTATGTGGTAGCCGTGCGCAAGGCTTCGATTCACAGTGCACAATACTAAGTGCCCCCTCACCCCTGTTCGCCCCTCTCCCTCCCAGGGGAGAGGGGCTGGGGTGAGGGTGTGAAGAAGGAGATAGATAAAGTATGGAACGCACAGCAGAATGCGGAAAACTTACAAAGAGCGATGTCGGCAGAAAAGTTTCGCTCATGGGTTGGGTCCACCGGCGACGCGATCTTGGCGGGCTGATTTTTATCAATCTGAGAGATCGTTCCGGAGTGGTACAGCTGCTCTTCAGTCCTGAGCAGAGCACCTACGCGCAAGCGCGCGAACTCAATCGCGAAGACGTGATCTATGCCCACGGCACGGTGCTCGCCCGCTCCCCAGAAAATGTGAATCCCAAGATGCCCACCGGGGAGATCGAGGTTCGCGTCGAAGAGATGCAAATCCTCAACCGTGCCAAGACGCCCCCGTTCGCTATTGACGTTGTAGACGCCGCTCAAGAAGCCCAAGAGCTGATACGCTTGGAGTATCGCTATTTAGATTTGCGACGCCCGGAGCTGCAGAGGAATTTTGCCCTGCGCCATCGGGTCTTCTTAGACATTCGCAATTTCTTGAGCGAGCGCGGCTTCTATGAGATCGAGACGCCCATGCTCACCAAATCCACCCCCGAAGGGGCGCGCGACTATCTCGTCCCCAGCAGGACGTTCCCAGGGAAGTTTTTCGCATTGCCCCAGTCCCCCCAGCTCTTCAAACAGCTGTTGATGATCGGTGGGTTCGAGAAGTACTTTCAAATCGCGCGGTGCTTTCGCGACGAAGACCTTCGGGCCGACCGCCAGCCTGAATTCACTCAGCTAGACATAGAGATGAGTTTCGTCTTCGATGAGCGTCCTATTACAGAGCTGATCGAAGAGCTGATCAGTTTCTTGTTTGAGAGACATATGGGAGTGCAGCTGAAGCGCCCTTTCCCCAAGGTGAGCTACGCTGAAGCGATGGACCGCTACGGGTCAGATAAACCCGACTTGCGCTTTGGTCTAGAACTCATCGATCTCTCTCACGCTGTAGCAGGCGCGGAGTTTCGCATCTTCACCGAGACTATCAAGAGCGGAGGGGTCATCAAAGGGCTTGTTCTGCCCGGTGGCGCGAAGTATTCGCGCAGCCAACTCGCCGAGCTAGAAAAACGCGCCCAAGCGCTCGGTGCCCCGGGCTTGCTCTGGGTGAAATTCACCGATCACGGCATAGAATCTCCCATCGCCAAATTTCTCAATGCCCAGATAGCGTCGCAGCTCCAGCAGGCGACGGGCGCTCGTGCGGGTGATCTTGTTGTGCTCATCGCCGGGGAGCGGAAGACCACGAACACGACTTTGGGGGCTATTCGGGGAGAGCTTGCGCGTCGCGAAGGGCTGATCACAGATCAATGGAAGTTCTGTTGGGTGGTAGACTTCCCGCTCTTCCAATGGGATGAGCAAGAGCGCAGATTCGTGAGCGAGCACCATCCGTTTACGTCGCCCAAGGCCACGGACTTGGAGCTTCTCGAAAGCGAACCGCTCAAGGTGCGTGCCAATGCGTATGATCTTGTGCTCAATGGCGTCGAGTTAGGAGGGGGAAGCATCCGCATTCACACACGCGAACTGCAACAGAAGATCTTCGATTTGTTGGGGTTGACCAAGGAGGAGACCGAGAGCAAGTTTGGGTTCTTCTTGAGGGCTTTAGAATATGGAGCGCCGCCGCACGGCGGGATCGCGTTGGGATTAGATAGACTCATTATGATGATGGCTGGTGCAGATTCTCTTCGCGATGTCATCGCGTTTCCTAAGACAAATACAGCGTATTGTCCATTGACTGGGGCTCCCGTTGAAGTGAGCGAGAAGCAGCTGCGCGAGCTGAGGATCCGAGTGACGTAAATATGTCCTGGCGTTCTGTGATTCCCATCGCCGTTGTGCTCTCTCTGACGTTGCTTGCTGCAGGGCTATCGCACATTTCGTTTGTTGGGGTGCGCTATGGTCCTCCTCCAGAATCTGAAGAAGAGTCATCAAGGAGCGTCCAGCCCCCTCAGAGCGCTGAGGGGGAGGATCTTTCTCCTGTGTGGGAGCAGATCCTGAGCGTTTCCTTGGGGGTCCTGCTGCTAGTTTCCGTCATCGTTGTGATCCTGCGACCAAAGAGCCTGTGGGAAATGATCAAGCGCGTCCTTCCTGCAGTCTTGTGGTTTGTCACGATTCTGTTGATCCTCTTGCACTGGCGCAACAGGTCCTTCTTCGTCAGGGAACAGGAGAGTGCGCCTCCCGGCGCAGGGGCTTCTCCTACAGTGCCTGATCAGCCCTTCCCCACGCTCGAGCAGGTGCACGTCCCCTCATGGGCTGTATTTCTCTTTGTGCTGGCAGCTCTGCTTGTGATCGGGGGAGCGATTCTGGTCATATGGCGCTTGTGGCAAGGGCGCGCTCGCCCGATAGAAGAGCTGGCCGAGCTCTCCAGACGCTATGCCCACGACCTGCGCTATGGGGCTCCGGTGCACGAGACGATCCTGCGGTGCTACCGCGAGATGTGCCAGCTCTTAAGTGAGCGATTCCATCTTGAGATGTCGCGCGCCATGACCGCGCGGGAGTTCGAGCGGAGATTAGCCCAGATTGGGGTGCTCGAGGAGCACATCAGTCGGCTGTCGCGGCTCTTCGAGTGGGCGCGCTACAGCCCCGCGCACCCCAGCCCAGAGCATGAACACGAAGCCCTCCAGCTTTTAGAAGAGATCGCACGCATCTATGGGAGCAGAAGAGAATCTGAGGAGGTGCCCCATCCCGCATGAGACGGAGATGGCTTGGGATCGCAGCAGCGCTCGTCACCCTGACGATCTCCTTGACCATTCTATACGGAGAGGCGCTGCGCCAGCAGGTGCTGCGTCCACTGCTTTATGAGCTTTGGCTGTGGGGGCTGCGCCTTGGGAGTTTGCCGTTTGGCTTGATCTGGAT
>JBEPZC010000020.1:0-11308 GCA_041641035.1 Candidatus Bipolaricaulota bacterium | reverse complement strand
ATCAAGGATTTGTCTCTGGAGATCTCTGCTGGGGAGAGCGTGGCGATCTTGGGGCCTTCGGGCTGCGGCAAGACTAGCTTACTCTATGCGATCTGCGGCTTGGTGCACCCTACGGCAGGAAGAGTGATCATAGATGGGCGCCCTGTGGAGCGACCGCGCCGCGATGTCGCGCTCATCTTGCAGGATTTGGGGCTATTGCCGTGGAAGACCGTCTGGAAGAACGCCAGTCTCTCCTTGGAGCTAGGCGGGCCGCTGGCCGCGCCCACCCCGTCGCTTACGACTCAAGACGAAGCGCTCGTTCGAGAATGGCACCGCCGCAAAAAATCCCTCTTCTGGGGGTACTTTTGGCTCGTGATGACGGGGGCATGGGCTGCAGGGCAACGTTTCTATCTGGACCGACCCTTCTCCGCGGCGGTCTATCTCGTGACGCTGGGGCTGTGGGCTGTTGCGGGAGGGTTCTACTGGAGCGAGATCCAAAAGATCCTCGCATTGACCCCTAACGCCGATTGGAGCACACGCCTGTGGGGGGGAGGCTGGCCTCAGATCGTGCTCTTTCTCGTCGTCTTGGGGCTCTCGGCAGAGCTGTTGAGTCGGTTGATCTATGATTTCTTTACCCTTCCCCGTCAGATCCGCGAAGCCAATGTCTTGATCGCTCAACAAGTCCAGAGCGTCAAACCCATCCTCGACGAGCTTGGGCTCGATAGCAAATTCTATGATCGCTATCCCCATCAGCTCTCTGGGGGAGAGCGCCAGCGGGTCGCGCTCGCCAGAGCACTGGCGACTCATCCCAAGGTGCTCTTGATGGACGAACCGTTAGCTGCGCTCGACGCGTTCAATCGCGAGCGCATTCAAGATCTACTCTTTCAGTTATGGAAGGAGCGGGGCTTCACACAGATCATCGTCACCCATGACGTGCAAGAAGCGGTCTTTTTGGGCTCGCGGATCGTGGTGCTCACCGAGCGTCCAGCACGCGTGAAAGCGATTCTAGAAAATCCCTGTGTCGGCACGTCACGCACCAGCGAAGCCTTCTATGAGAAGGTCTTGGAGCTACGGCGGGAGCTAGCATGAAGCGCTTGCAGAACTATCTTGTTGGGTACGTAGTGGGGATCGTGCTCTTCTTTGGGGTTTGGTGGCTGGCGAGCTGGGCCGTCTCGACGTTTGCAGCGAAACCGCTCCAGGGGGCTGTGCCACCGCCACTGCGTGCTATCACTGTTCTAATGAGTGAGTGGCGCGAGCTGGCCCAGCACTTCTTCGCCAGTGGCTATCGGGTCCTCGCCGGTCTGCTCTTATCTATCGTCATCGCCACGCCGTTAGGGCTGGTCATCGGGCATGAGCGCCTGTTAGATCGTCTGCTCAGCCCCTCGCTCTATCTGACGTATCCGATCCCCAAAGTCGTCTTCCTGCCGTTGCTCTTCGTCTTTTTGGGAATCTATGATGCGCCTAAGATCGGGCTGATCACGCTTGTGCTCGTCTTCCAATTGTTGCTATCGACCCGCGATGCTGCCAAGAGCGTTCCTAAAAGCTATATTCTCTCTGTAGTCAGCGCTGGAGCGAGCAAGTGGCACATCTATAAGCACGTGATCTTGCCGGCGAGTTTGCCTGCGATGCTGTCAGCGTTGAGAATCTCTATAGGCACGGCTATCATGGCCCTGGCGCTCACGGAGGCGTTCGCGTCGCGCTACGGCCTGTGGCGCTATATCTATGACCAATGGTCGCGCTATGGGAACTACGAGCATATGTTTGCAGGGATCCTCGCCATGGGTATTCTGGGCTTGGTATTCTATATTATCACTGATCTTATCGAGCGGTGGGTTTGCAGATGGCAGTATGTATAGAAGCTGAATAGTGTGAATTCGCCATGGAGCTCCGAAAGATTTTGATAGTAGCCAATCTCGCCAAGTCTCAGATCGAGGTGGCCGTGGAACGGCTGCGACAATGGGCGATTTGTCGTGGGATTGTCGTGCTCGTGCGAGCAGGGATAGACAAGAGTCCCTTGCTGGAGAGGGACTTCGATCTGGTCGTAACGTTAGGGGGGGATGGGACTTTTCTCAGGGGGGCAAAAATAGCCGCCGAGCTCGATCTGCCCGTTATGGGGATCAACTTAGGAAGCTTGGGGTTCTTGACGTCGGTCGGCATAGATGCCTGTGAAACGGCGTTAGAGCATGTGTTGGCAGATCGGTTTTCTCTTGAGACACGCATGAGAGTCGAAGCTGTAGCTGGAGAGGGGGATGTCTTGTCGTACACAGCGCTCAATGAGATCGGCCTTGTTCACGCCGAGATCGGCCGACGCACTGAGATCGAGCTCTCTTTAGGGGCAAGCCCCTTGGGGACTTATCCTGGTGATGGGGTATTGATCGCGACGCCGACGGGGTCTACAGCCTATGCGCTCTCTGCCGGCGGGCCGATCATTGAGCCGACGATGGACTGTCTTCTCGTGGTGCCATTGGCACCACATCGTGTGGGCATGCGTCCGCTGGTTCTGCCGAGCGCGAGCGTCTTGGTGGCTGTCGCCAGGCGCCCTGCGCAACTGCTGGCCGATGGTGATCCTGTGATGGCGCTTGCTCCTGGGATGACCATCCAGATTCGCAAGGCCTCACGGCCAACGCGGCTGGTTCGGATTGACTCTGATTTTTGGGCGGCGCTGCGCCGACTCAGCTAGAAGACTATTTTTTCGGTGGGCTGATAATAATGGGAATCTGAATGGAGAGGCTCTGTGTAAAGCCGCTGGGGGTAATGAGCGAGGTTCCCGATAGAGCTAACCCGGCGATGCTCGCCCCGATCGTAAACTCCTGCGATGTGGACGTAAAGACCGCCTGACCGATCAATGTGACATTGCCGACTTGCGCTGTAATAGAATAGACTTGGCTGACCAAGCCGACTCCCTGCTCGAACGTCGTGACCCCTGATAGTGATGCTGCACCGAGCGATAACTCCAGCCCGATCTTCTCCTTGCTGATCTCAAGGGCTTTGGGATCAAGTTCGATCTGGCCCATGACGCTGCTCACCCCGATAGCTGTGCGCAGGGTGATCGTCGCGCGACTGAGCGAGAGCTGTAATCGCTCATCGAGGGCAAAGCTGCTCCACGTTTCGATCTGGGTAGGCAGAAGAAGCCCTGGACTATCTATGCTCAAAACCAGGGTTACCTCGCGATTCAAGGGCGAAGCGCTGTGTTCTTGGAAGAACTCTTCGAGCAGTGCTCGCATGATTCTGTCTATATTGCGCAGGCGCGCCTCAAGCTGGGCGACACGCCCAAAATCCCAGACCACTTGCGGCTCAGGAGACTCTCCTGATGGTGGAGCAAGCATAAGCTGCTGTATCGTGAGATACGAGATACCCATTAAGGGCGGAGGAGTGGATGGAATCTGAGAGATGTGCACCGACTCGCTCTGCAGCGTTGCCAGGGCGATCACAATGCTCTCCCCGATCTCGGTCATTCTGTAGTCTTTGCTCAGCCTCAGGGACAGACCTAGCTCAGCAGAGCACAGTGCTGTAGAGGAAGCTCGCACCGAGCAGCCTTGGGCAGCCGTCGTCACAAAAGGCCCAGCGAGCACCACGAAGCTGAGAAGTGCCCCTATGAGCTGTTTGATGTGAGGTTGAACTCTGTGCATGAGTCCCCCTCATGTCTCTCTGGTGATCATTCTAGGGGATAGAGAGCGGGGCGTCAATAGGGCAAAAGAAAAAAGAGAGAAGGAAGGAGGGGCTTGGCTCCTAGCGCGGCTGCGGATGGTGGGGAAAAATCCTCTCTGTGGGGAGGAGGTCAGGCAGCCCCCAAAGAGGCAAAACCCTTCCATCTGTGGGAGAAGCCTCGTGGGCTTCTCCCTCTGCGATAGGCGCCAAGCCCTGTACGTGAAGAGAGTGGGTCAGCTTGGGTGCGTCTTTGCCTACTTTCATCGCTTCAGGCGTAGTCATTGTACACCCTCTTTTGTGCCAATCACATGGAACTTCGGTGGAAATTGGGTAACCATGGATATTGACGCGCCTGGGTGCAGGCGCTAGACTGAAAGCGTTATGAAATGGCTGCGCCTGAGCTTACGGTATAAGTTCATCTTCACGCTCTTAGGGTTCACGCTCATCGTTGCGGTGCCCTTGGGAATTCTGGCGATCATGCGCTTCTCCGACGTCTTAGAAGGCGAGGTGCGCGTCCGATGGGAGACCATTGCCCGATTCTGGATCTCAAGGATATCCCCAGCGACACAGCCTCACTTGTGCCAAGGGGTCTTAAAAGATTTCTCCAGCGAGGGGTTGATCTATCTCAAGATCATTGTCACCGGTGAGGAGATCTGCAGCAGCTCTCTAGCAGGCTTAAGCCCAGAGGTGCAGAAGCAGCTTGCTGCCAGACCCATCTCAGAAGAGCCCCCAACCAAACCAACAGTGCTCGTGCAAAAAGTCTTCCCCCTGCGTGGAACAGCCTTCTTGCATTTGACTTATCTTGAGCCTGTGACCAAAGTACAATACAAGGTCGAATTCTACGAGGACGAAAACGGGCAGATTCAACGACGCGAGGTTCGGAGCGAAGTGCCCACCTTCTCGGCGTTACAGTTTGGGATCAGCCTCGCAACAGCCCAGGCCCTCGCCCGCCGTGAGGCGACGCTCATTGCCCTCGTGGTGGTCGGCTATATCGTGCTTGCTCTTGTTATTGCCTTCATGTTTTATAAGATGATCTTAGGGCCTGCAGAGACGTTGACAGGTGCCCTCCAACGCTTCAAGAAAGACCCATCCGCACGCGCTCATGTCTCTACGGGGGACGAGTTAGAGACGCTCGCCCGAGAATTCAACGCGATGGCCGATGCTATCGAGGAGCGCAAGCGCCAGCTCGAGGAGATCAACGCTCAATTGGTGAGGGCCAATCGCGCCAAATCGGACTTTCTCGCGATGATGAGCCATGAGTTGAAGACCCCCCTCCACGCGATCCGCGGGTACTCCCAGCTCTTACTCGAAGGTGTAGACGGCCCCCTCACCCCCGCGCAGCGAGAAGATCTAGAGAGCATCTTGAAGTCGGGAGACCATCTCTTGGAGCTGATCGACAACATCTTGCGGTTCTCCAAGCTGGAGACCAGTGAGGATCGGCCGTATTTTGAAGCGCTGGAAGCTTCTGATGTTGGGGAAGAAGCTGTGAGGGCCGTCAGCGCCCTGGCGCGCGGAAAGAATTTGGAACTGATCTATCACATCGAGCCGTGCACGCTCATCTCCGACGGCACGAAGCTCAAACAGGCTCTGATCAATTTGCTCAGCAACGCGATCAAGTATACGCCTGCGGGGCGCGTGGCGCTGTCGGGTTCTGTGCGCGACCATGAGTACTGGTTCTCGGTCTCCGATACGGGGATCGGGATTCCCGAGCACGAGCGCGACCGCATCTTCGAGCCGTTCACACGGCTTGACACCTCCAACACCCGCGAATCGCAAGGGGTGGGCTTAGGATTGGCCATTGTCAAGAGATATGTCGAGATGCTCGGCGGACGGATTCTCTTAGAGAGCGAGGTTGGGCGCGGGAGTGTCTTCTCGATTGTGCTGCCGCTGGAGCCGCATGAAGCACCGCCCGCTTCCACCTTGGGAAAGGAGGTCTCTCATGCGCATCCTCATCGCTGAAGACGACGCAACCTCTCTGCATTTGTTACGCAAATTCTTAGAAGCCAAGGGGCACTTTGTTATCACAGCAGTGAACGGCCAAGAAGCATTAGATAAATTTGCAAAAGAGAAGCCCGACTTGGTATTGCTCGATGTGATGATGCCCAAGCTCGATGGCTGGGCGGTTCTGCAAAAGCTGCGCGAGAGCGGCGTAAAAACCCCCGTGATCATGGTGACAGCGAAAGACTCGACGGACGACAAGGTGCGCGGCTTCTCTACGGGTGCGGACGATTACATCACCAAGCCCTTTGATCTGCGCGAGGTCGAAGCGCGCATCGAAGCAGTGATGCGTCGTGTCAGCCAATCGCCGTATATTCAGCTTGGGGCGCTGCAGATCGATGACGAGCGCAAGGAAGTGCGCTTGGGAGATACAGTGATCGATCTCTCCCCTAAGGAGTATGAGCTGTTAAGACTTCTCGCATCCAAGCCGGGAAAAGTCTTCTCGCACCGCGAGATTATTGACTCGATTTGGCGAGACAACCCCTATGCCTCCTCGGAGGACGTCAAGAAGTATATCTATCTGCTGCGCAACAAGATTGAAGAAGACGTGGAAAACCCAAAGATCATCGTGACGGTGCGCGGGTTTGGGTACAAGCTGGGGGTCAGTTAAGCAGCGAACTGTTCGGCCTCGCGCACCATCGAGCGCAAAAACTCCAATCCCGTGTTCCAGAAGTTGGGATCGCTCGTGTCCACTCCCAAGGGAGCTAAGAGCCTCTGTGGGCTGTCGGAGCCGCCAGCTGCGAGCAGCTCTAAGTACTTGGGCACGAACGCTTCGCCCTCGCGCAGATATTTCTGATAGAGCGCTAACACCAAAAGCTCCCCGAACGCATACGCATAGCAATAGAAGGGCACGTGAATAAAGTGCGAGATATAGAGCCACCACCATCGGTAATCGTCAGTGAGCTTGACTGAGGTGCCGAACATGCGTTGGTTGGCCTCAAGCCATAGCTCGCTGATGCGTTCTGGAGGCAATTCCCCCTGAGTACGGCGAGCTTCGTGGAGTTTTTGCTCGAAGCGCGTGAGCACGATCTGCCTGAAAATTGTCGCGAAGGAGTCTTCGATCTTGCTGCACAGCAGTGCAAGTTTTACCTTGGGATCTTGGGAATCTTGGAGGAGCTTGCGGAACGTGAGGATCTCTCCAAAGGTGCTGGCGGTTTCGGCCATCGTCAGAGGGGTGTCGGCTTGCAAGTAGCCCACTCTTCGTGATAAGTATTGATGAATGCCGTGGCCCAGCTCGTGCGCCAGCGTCATGACATCGCGCAATTTGTCTGTGTAATTCAGCAGAATATACGGGTGGGCACTGGGGACAGTGCTCGCGGAAAACGCCCCGCCGACCTTGCCGAAGCGTATCTCCGCGTCGATCCAATTTTTATCGAAAAACTCCTGGACGATCTGAGCCGTCACGGGCGAGAAGGCGCGATAGGCCTCGAGCACGATCCGACGGCCTTCGGGCCACTGGCAGCGAGGCAGCTCGTCAAAGATCGGAGCATAGCGATCATAGTCATAGAGTGTGCGCAGTCCTAATAGTCGTTTTTTGAGACGATAATAGTCTTGCACGATGTCATAGGCATTCTCGCACGCCGTCATCAGGGCATCAACAGTAGCCGGCTCAATCTCGTTTGCCAGGTGACGCGAATGCATGGGGGACGGGAATTTTCGCAGTTCGTCGTTGATCTTGTGGTCGAGCACGAGCGTGTTAAAGATATACGTGAGCACGCGGGCATTGCTCTGGAGCGTCTGGGTGATCGCCTGGGCAGCCTTCTTGCGCGTGACGCGGTCTGGCTCATGCAACTTCGTGAGGGCTTGATCGAGTGTGAGCTTCTGCGCTTCTCTTCCTCGGCCGATCGTGACGCTCAATCCAGAGACAAGCTCGCTGAAGAGCCGCTGGAAAGCGCGAGTGCCGGTGTTGGCTTTCAATTCTAAGATCTTCTCTTCGGGTTCGGAGAGCTTGTGTGGTCGGAAGAGCCGTGCTTTCTCTAAGTAGTGTCGGTAACGCGCGACTTCGGGAGCACTGATCAGCCTTTGCGCAATGTCGTCGGGGAGGTCCATCCATTCCAATTCAAAGAAGAGCAACTGTTGTCGAATCTGGGTATTGCGCTCTTGAGTAGCCTGGAGCAGTGCCCCGTGCTTGGGATTCTGTGTGTCGGATGCATGGAGCAGATGGGCATAGATCAAGGGCTTGTCCATCTGTTCGTAGATGCTTTCTAATTCGGTGAGGGCTTCGCACAGGGCCTGAGGGGCGATGCCCTCGCGCAAGCGCCCACGATACTTCTGGGCAAAGGCGCTCGCGCGTTCTTGGGCGACGTTCAAGTCGCGCTCGATAGCTGGGTCATCAAGACCTGCATACAGATCGCTTAAGTTCCATTGAACTCCAGCGGCGCTACTGGACGGTACGGCTTCTACAGTTTGCATAGGCGATCACCTGAGAGGCGTTTGCTCGTTGAGCAAACGAAGAGTATGAGTATTATAAGGCCCTGAGGTCAGTTCTGCCAGCGCAGTAGCGAGATCTCTCGGAGTATTCTATAATATTGCCCTATGCGGCTGACGATCTTAGGGACTGCTGGGTGTGTGCCCGACCCGCAGCGTGCGCAGTCTGGGTATCTTTTAGAAAAAGCCGATAGGCTAGTGCTCGTTGACTGCGGCAGTGGCGTCTTCCATCGCTTGGCGAACCTCTCGCTTGATTGGGCGCGGCTCGATACGTTCTTGCTCACTCATCTCCATCTCGATCACATGAGCGATCTGCTCTCGATCTGGACGGCACGCTGGCTGCTGGGCGCGCCCGACGTCACGCTCTACGGCCCCAAAGGGACTCGTGAGTTCATCACAGAACTCTTGGATCTCTTCCCGTATATTCGGGATCACGTCCGGGTGACCGTACACGAGCTGGGTGCCGGCGAGACCGTCACATTAGCAAGCTTTGAAGTCTCGACGCTCGCCATGAATCACTATGTGCCAACGCTTGCGTACAAGTTCGACAATCAATTGGTTATCTGCGGCGACAGCGAACCAGAACCTGCGTTAGTGGACTTCGTGCGTGGCTGCAGAGTGCTCATCCATGAGTGCTCTTTCCCGGATAGTATGCCAGCGCCGCTCCATGCCACGCCTACGGTCTTAGGAGAAGCACTCGCGCACGCTGACGTCGAATGGCTCGTGCTCACGCATTTCTATCCTCAAGCAGCAGCCCAGACAGAAGAGCTCATCAGAGCTGTCCGGAAAAATTTCCCCCATAAGGTCACCGTGGCGACTGACCTGCAAGTGATCGATTTATAGGGCGATTTGCCAGGGCCAGCGCGCTCTGGTATAGTGTGAGCGTTCCGCGATTTCTAAGAGGAGGAGCTTCAGCATGGTCAACGAGGAAGCTGTGAAGTTCTTAAAGAAGACCCCGCTCTTTGCGCAATTCAGTGAGAAGGAGTTAGAGACTCTCTTCAGCACGGCAAAAGTGCGTGAGTTCGAGGCGGGCACCACGATTGTACGTGAGGGCGACCCGGCAAGCATTGGGTTTTATCTCGTCTTAGAGGGCCAAGTCGAGGTGCGCAAAGGGCAAAAAGTTTTAGCCCAGCTTGGCGTTGGGGATTATTTTGGCGAAATGGCGTTAATCTTGGACGCCCCACGCTCCGCTGATGTCGTAGCCATCACAAAGACGAAATGCTTAATGATCACGCGCTGGGAGCTACGTAGCATTATCAGCTCTTATCCTGACGTCGCCTTCAAGATGATGGCCGAGCTAGCGCGTCGCCTCAGTGCCACTAGTCAAGCCTTGAAAGAATGAAACGCGTGCACGATGCTCGCGATGTGCTTGATCCCTTGAATGAAATCTTCAACGCGAATATTTTCGTTTGGCGCGTGCGTGTTGGAGTGTGCGTAGCCGATCCCCGTTGAGACTGCGGGAATCCCCAATTTCTGACAGAGCGTGTACATGGGGCCGCTCGCGGCTGACGTGGGGTGCACTACCGGTTCGACGCCGTAAATCTCTCGTGCTGTACGCCGCACGACTTCTACTAACGGGTCGTCCATGGGGGTGCGTGCAGGATTGACCCCGTGCATCCCGATCACTTCGATATCCCCAAAGCCGTGTCTCTTCAGATGCTTCTTTAAGAGAGTGAGAATTCTCTTTGGGTCTTGGTCGGGCACCAAGCGAAAGTCTATCTTTGCGCGGGCTTCGGCAGGCAGCACGGTCTTTGGCCCTGGTCCGGTGTAGCCGCTCCAGATGCCGCAGATCGTGCATGTCGGCTCGAAGTAGTGCTTCTTGCGCAACTTTCTGCCCGTAAGCCCCAACAGATACTTTGTAATCCCGAACTTCTTGCGCCAGCCGCGCTCGTCGAAGTCCAGCTCATAAACAGCTTTTAGCTCAGAGCGGCTGGGCGGGCGGACATCGTCATAGAAGCCCTTGATTTGAATCTTTTCGTGCTCGTCCTTGAGGGTGCTCAGCGCCCAGACCAGGCGCCACGCGGGGTTGGGCACGATAGTGCCCCACGAAGAATGCTGGTCTGCCGACGCACCTGTGGCGCGCAGCTCGACATAGCAAATGCCCTTTAATCCCAAATAGATCTGGGGAACGTCTTTGAGATCTTTGTGCCCAAACTCCCAGATGCAGCCATCGGCTTTTAAGAGGTTTTTATGCTCTTTGACAAATTGTTCGAGATGAGGGCTGCCGATCTCCTCTTCGCCTTCAACGATAAATTTTATCGTGACGGGAAGCCTGCCCATGACTTTCTGATAGGCTTCGATAGCGCAGAGCCGGGCCGTCAGATCACCCTTGTTGTCTGAAGACCCGCGCGCATACAGTCTCCCATCACGAATCTGGGGATCCCACGGATCAGACTCCCACAGCTCCAACGGCTCTGGAGGCTGCACGTCATAGTGATCGTAGAACAGTAAGACCCTGTCGCTCTCGCCCTCAAGCTCGCCATAGATCACGGGAAAGCCGTCGGTGGGCAGCATCTGGGTCTTGAAGCCCACGTCCTCAAGCATCTGTTGGACAAGCTGAGCACACGGCTCCATTCCTAAATCTTGGGCAGCAACGCTTGGCTGACGCAAGAGCGTCTTGAGACGCTCGATGAACTCGTCACGATGATCGTCAATATATTGATAGACTCTGTGCATACTGATCCTCCGTGATCGGTCTCAGCGCAGTTTATTCAGTTCGTTCTGATCCCATGAGCTTTTGGGATAGATCGCTAACGCTTTCTGAAACGCCTCTCGTGCTTCGGCAATCCTCCCCAATTTTGTGTAAGCGACTCCTTGCCAGCGATATGACAGAAACTTCACTGTCTCGTCCGACGTCAGAGCTTCACTCTCTCTCAATTCGCTCAAGGCGCGCTCGAGATCTCCTCTAAAGAGCGCAGGCGCGTACAGATAATAAACTCCCAGAGCAAGATGCGCTTCAGCGTTGTGGGGGTCAAGTTTGAGGGCGTGCTCGAGATTGCCCTTGGCAGTCCCAGCGCGCGCAAGGGCTTGAAGCCAGCCCTTGAGACTGATAATCCGCATCTGGCTCTCCCCCAACAGCCGATAGCCATCAGAGAGATTTGGGGCGTGTTCCGTCAGTTTTTGGGCGATCTGTTCGGCTGTGAGATAGTACGGTAGGGCCTCTTGGGCTTGGGCGGGGTCGCCCCACGCCGCGCCGTGATACCAATTCCCCAGCTCAAATTCCAGACGAGCTTGCCAGTAGAGCCTGTTGGTCTCA
>JBEPZC010000019.1:0-11627 GCA_041641035.1 Candidatus Bipolaricaulota bacterium | reverse complement strand
CTCGGACGATCATTGAAGACCCGAATGTTCCCGCCAGCGTCAACGAGCGCACCGTCAAGCTCGTAGCTTTTGAGGATCTCGACGACTTTGTCAACGATATACCCCTTGGCGATACCCCCTAAATCTAGCTCAACATTGACACTGGAGAGCTGTGCCGTCTTCGCGGTCATGTCGAGGAAGATCTCGCGCTGCTCCGTGACTAACGGCTCAAGCTCCTCTTGTGAAGGAATGCGCCCCATGCCCGAGCGGTCCCAGTCTTGAATAAACCCCCATAGATTGACGATCTTCCCCACTGTGGGATCGAAGGCACCATCGCTCAGCGCGCGAAATCTCTGGGCAGCTCCAAGCACAGAGAGCACATCATCGGAGAGCTTCACAGGTTCTCTATGGCCACGACGATTGAGCTCCCCCAATGACCCTGAGCCAGTCCGGCTGAACTCTTCCGCGAGTCTTTTCGCCTCAGCGAACGCTGCTTGGACGGCTTGTTGGGCTTGGTCATGGGAGCGGCTCTGCACTTTGATTCTAAAGTACGTACCCAAGAGATACTGCTCTTCTTGAACGACCGCGACCCGTCCCTGCAGATAGAGCAAGACGAGCGAGAGCGCCAACACCATAAGAATAAAGATCTTTAAAAGAGAGAGCGTCCGTCGCACCGTTAGCCGATCCACTCCCTGGGAATCGTGCTGTAGTCTTCTTCTAGACGGATCTCTTTCACTTCATCGGGGCTGAGAGCGATCTCCCGCAGGCTCTCCCCATCGTAGCGCAACAAGACCCCTTGTTCTTCAGTTACGGCCGTCAGGGGGTGCTCAGGATGGATGCGATGGCGTGTCGGATCGGGGTCTTTGACTTTGCGCTTGATGATCGTCTTCAAATTCACGGGCCGGCCCCACATAGAATATATATTCTTGAGCACTTCCTTCGCCTCGTCCAGCTGCAAGCCCACGCCATTGTATAAGTGTAAGAGCAATAATTCGCCTCTGTTGTTGTAGTTGCCTGTGGCGACTTTGATGATGGGGCGTCCGAGATTGGTGTGTTGGAAGAGCAGCTTCTTCTTGACGTCAGCAAAGTCCCGCGACGTGATATGATACGCTCCCGTCTCCGGGATATACTCATAGGCGAAGAGCTTGAGCTTCTCAAAGAGTTCTTCGGTGAAGAACTCGGCCAAGAACGTGACGTCGTTATAAGTGCGCCGGACTTCAAAGATCTTCTCCGTCCCCAGATTGGCTTTGGTGTCCCATCGTTTTTTCTTTTGGGGGTCTTTGCACAGCTCCCAGTCGCGCCCAAAGCGCCCTTTGTCCCAGCGTTCTTGAATATCTTCCCAAATGAGCTTTCCCAGCGCATAGGGGTTGAGCGCTCCTCCGGCGAGCACCTTGCTCACCATATCTGCATGGTCTACGAACTCATTGGGCTGGGCGAACTTCGCCATGAGCTTCGATTGCCACATCATAGCCCAGCCTTCATTCATAATCTTCGTTTGGATCTGCGGGACGAAATAGTACGACTCTTCGCGGATCATCGCGAGGATGTCTTTTTGCCAATTCTCTAAGCGCCCGTGCTTTATCAAGAAGCCCAAGAGATCTTTCTGGGGTTTGATGAGATCGGTCTCATCGCGCAGCTGGCGGGCTCTCTCGCGAGCTTGCTGCAATCTCGCGCGACGCTCCTGCAGCCATTGCGGAGGATTGATGAAGCGATCCATGTAGTCGCGCTTGACCGGGATGCGCACCGGCTCCCGCTCGCGCCCGTCTTCGTCAAAATCCGTGCGGTTCCACGAGCGCTTGATGAACGGTGAATACTGATCAATCTCATACTGCAAGGAGAGCGCTTTGTCTAGAAACGACTCAACTTCACAGATACCGTACTTGTTCATATACTCTTCGATGCGCTCGGCATGGGTGTGCATCACTTTGATCATGTCCTTGGAGGTCTTGGAGAACCACTGATTGTTCTTGAAAAAATCCACGTGGGCGTAGACGTGGATCATCACCCCTTTGTTCTCTACAGGGGTGTTGCTCTCGCGCAGATAGGCGATCGCGGGGTTAGTGTTGAGCACAAGCTCATAAGTCCACCAGCCCGAATATGCCGAGCGTTTGCGGAAATAGTCGTAGCTCATGCCAAACGACCAATGGGGAAACCGTTCGGGGAATCCCTCATAGGCGGAGTATTCGTTGAGCTGATCGTGGTCTACAATCCCGAAGATGACCGGCCAGGGGTCAAGCCCAGCCGACTCGGCTAAGCGCCGTGCCTCTTCTCGAATCCTCTCCAGCTCACGAATCTTCTTGGATACGATCATAAGTAAGCCTACCGCCCCTTACCCAGGAACTCTTTAATAGACTGCAAGATATCCTCACGGGACGAAATGATGGACGTGACCAGACGATCTTGATCTGCGAGGCGCTCTTTGAGTTTTATAAGATGCAACCCTGGCGAGCGCCGCCCCAGGGTGACTTGCCCGTAGCAGAAGAGATTGACCTTGGCAAGCAAATGATCGCGCAGGATGGGCACACATGCATTCTCCGTATCGCCGATCCAGTTCTCTCCGTCACTGAAGTGGAAGGCGTAAATATTCCACTGATCTGGGGGATAGCGCCGGTCAATAATATGCTTGCACAGCTCATACGCCGAGCTGATCCGCGTGCCCCCACCGGTGCTTAGGCTATAAAAGTCATCTTCGTTCACTTCGTGGGCCTCGTAGTCGTGCAGAATATAGACGCGCTCCACGTTCTTATAATTGGTGCGCAACCATAGATCGATCCACCAGTTCTCTTGGCGGATGATCTCGGTCTTCTCCCCGGACATAGACCCCGAAGCGTCCCTCATAAAGAATATGACGCAGTTAGCTTCTGGGGATTCTGTGGGAGCGCCGTAGAGATAGCGCATATCTTCTTTGATCGGCGTGACGATGACGGTATCGAAGGGGCGAGCGGGCATACCCATGAGCATCTGGCGCAGCAACCCTCGCCGAAAAGCGCGGCGCTTCATGAGCAGGGCTTCGGGGCCAACGGTCGAGACATCTTCGTACTCTTCGCTATCACTGAGCACGTGTCTATGGCCTTTGGGCTCGATCTTGGGCAGCTCGAGCTCCTCGCCCAAGATCTCAGCAAGCTCGCGGACCTCGATCTCGACCTCACGGAAGTGCGGCCCTGACCCATAGCCTGCTTGGCCGTCCCCATTCTGCGTAGGGTCAAACTGAATCGGCTCGCCGATCTCGCCCTCGCCAACGCCGATGCCCCCTTGCTCGTGCGGGTCATAGCGAAACTGCGGGATGCGCACGGACTTGATGGGGACGCGGACGATATCCCTGCCCTTCTGCCCCACAATCGAGCCGGTCTCGATCAGCTCCTTGAGATTCTTGCGAATCTCGCCGCGCACGATCTTCTTGAAGCGCTCTAAGTCTTTCAGGATGCGCCTGGGCATTGTCACCCCCTCCTCCCAGGGGGAGAGGTTAGGTCATGCGGCTCTCGCGCGCCTCCAGCTCCTCACGCGCAACTTCGGCACCAGCATAGTCAATGACGTTCTCCGCGCAGACGTCGCAGTAGCCGTACTCGCTCTTGAGACGCTCGATCCATTCGGCCTTGCGCCGCTTGTGCTCTGGGTCAGTCGTCTTGTCGCTGACCATCGCGGTAAAGTTAATGTTGTGCTTCTTGTCCTCCCAGAGCTTCTTCTCTAAAGCCCTTCTCAAGCGATCGTTCTGTTCGGGGTTGAACGGCTCACCCTTGCGGGCACGCTCGCTGATCCAGTTGGAGATCTCTTGTCTGAAGTCGTCCTTCTGGGCTTCCGTGACCCCGATCTGCTTCTCGATAGACCGCATGAACTCCTCGTCTGGTTCCATCTCTTCGCCGGTATAGCGATCTTCTACTTTCTCGTCATTGAGATAGGCCATGACGTGATCTAAGTACTTCTGGCCGACAGCTCTCAGCTCGTCGGGGTCATGGCTGATGACGCGCCGCACTTCCTCTTGGCAGATCGCCGACAGCTCTTCTTTTACGTACTCGATATACTCTTTGTACTCTTCAATGCGGTTCTCATCAATGCCGGGGTGATGAGGCAGATTGTCCTCCAGCGTCGCCAACACGCGATAGGGATTGATACACCCTTCGACATCGTTCACCAGCGCTTTGCTGATCATATCGATCACATAGCGCGGGCTGACGCCAAAGAAGCCCTCATTCCCCTTGGCCTCATCCATGATCTTTTTAACATCGATGGAGCGGTTGGGGATGGACTCCCCGTCGTAGATCTTGGCTTTTTGGAGGATTGATATGTCCGCGTTAGGCTCCTCCAGCCGTGTGAGCACCGCCCACAGGGCTGCCATCTCGAGCGTGTGCGGCGCGATATGCTTGCCCCACACACGGTTCTTGCCGAAGAACT
Organism: Candidatus Bipolaricaulota bacterium; assembly: GCA_041641035.1. GTDB lineage: Bacteria > Bipolaricaulota > Bipolaricaulia > RBG-16-55-9 > DRXL01 > JANXCC01. The sequence continues at coordinate 7,259 of JBEPZC010000019.1, read as the reverse complement.
TTCTATAGATGCGCTCCTCATCGGATTTGCGCAAGACGTAAGGGATGTCGATCTTGCGGGTGCGGTCGTTGAACGCTTCCATCTTCTCATTGCTCTTGACGCGCTTGTATTCGGGGCTGTTGGTGCGCCCTAAGATAACCGTGTCGATATCAATGCGCGGGTTCTTCTTGGGCTTGATGACGTGCTCTTGGGTGGCGTGTAAGAAATCGTAGAGAAACTCTTCTTGGAGTTTGAGCAGCTCCTCTCCATCGAAGATCCCGCGATTGGCCACGCACAGCTCCCCGTCATAGTTGAACGCTCTGGGGTCAGAATCGCTGCCGTAGATTTGGACGAGGCGCCAGTTCATGCCGCCGGTCAGCTCTTCCTCGTCTTGGTTCTTCTTGTCTTTGGGCTCGAACGTCGCGATGCCCCGACGGTCCTTCTCGCTCAAGATGAGCCTGCGCACGGTGACGTGCTTGAGGACTTTCTCTAAGTCATCTTCATAGAAGCGCATGAAGCGATTAAAATAGAACCGGCACTTGGGGCAGAGATCCCCTTCCACGCGCAGCTCGTACTCCCCGTGATACTTCTCTTTAAAGATGCGATTGAGCTCGACGAGGATCTTTTGGCGTGGCTCAGGCGGGATAAGCCGTAGGGGCTCTTCAAAGATCGGGCAGGGGACTGTATCGGTGGGTTCGTCGTCGAAGTCGGAGACGTCCCACTCGAACGTGTACAGTCGACCATCGTCGGTCTTGGAGTATTCTTCGAGGCCGCGGCGGAAGAGCCGCCCAATAGTAGACTTGCTGGTCGCCACCGGTCCGTGCAGCAGGATAATACGGCGGTCAGGCCCAAGCCCCCTGGCCGCAGCATTGAGCGTATCGACTAAATTCTTGAGGGCCTCGTCAATGCCGTAGATCGCGTCCTCACCCTGGCTGAAGGGATCGTCGAAGAAGTTATACCGGATCACTTCCTTGTCGTGGATTTTGACGATATGCGTGCCGTGGCTGAGGATCATGTCATAGAGCCGTTGGTACGCATTGCGCACCAGGCGCGGATCCTCAAAGACCATCTTTAAATACTCTTCAAACGGAATAGGACGATACTTGTCCCGGACTTGGCTCTCTTTCAGTTCCCGCGTGATTTCGCGCACGATGCTTTCCACCGCCTGTCACCTCCTGCTGCGTCTGGGGTGTAGCCCCCCGCTATTATAGCACACTGCGGGAGAGCTTGAACATCACGAGCTGACCGCGTCAGCTTACTAGAGACTTATCTTTAGCATGAGGACGAAGTTCCCTCCCCTGGCAGGACAAATTTCTTGACTTTGAATGTGACTTGCGCTACCCTTACGCTGATGAGGTGAATGTGATCCGAAGTCGGAGAAGACAAATAGAGCAGAGACGCCGCGTTCTTGTCGTCACTATCCTCCTTGTTGCTTCTATCGCCGTCAGCACAGCTGGGTATTGGTGGTACAAGAGCCGGGTTGCCTCCCCTCCGCTGGATGAACGCATCAATATATTAGTCTTAGGATTGGACTATGTGCCCAACGCTTCAGCGCGACGCAGCGATACGATCTTCGTGGCGAGCCTGCGCGAGGGCGACGTGCGCTTACTGGCGATCCCCCGCGACACCCGCATGAAATTCCCCGATGGGCGAGTGGAGAAAGTCAACGCCGCCTATGCATTTGGCGGGGCCGAACTCGCCCGCACAGTCATCTCAAATTTCTTGGGGATAGAGATCAAATACTATATCGTCATAGATTACGATGGCTTCGAGAAGCTCGTAGATCTTGTGGGAGGGGTGACACTGACCGTCGAAAAACCCCTCAAAGACGAGAAGACAAAACCCCCAATTGACATCGCGGCGGGGACGCAAAAGCTCAACGGGAAGATGGCACTGGGGTACATACGGTACAGGGATGCGATCACAGGCGATTGGGGCCGCCTGCAGCGGCAGCGCCAGCTCATCGAGGCCTTGCTGCGCCAGCTCATGCGCGACAAGTCTCTCCCTCATCTCCAGCAGATAGTCACCACGGCCCAGCACTACATCGAGACGAATATAGCGCCGGTCTTGCTGTATCGTTTGGCAGAGCGCTTGCAGAACCTGCGCCCTGAGCAAGTGCAGATCAAGCAGATCCCAGGAGAGTCCGTCTGCAAGTCCGCCAAAGAAGGGGGCTGCTATATCGAGCCTGATCCAGTACGCACGGCCCAACTCGTGAACAAGATGTTGCGCGGGCTGGATGTGGTCACAGCCGATGAGGTGCGCGTCAAAGTGCTCAACGGCTCTGGAGTCACAGGGATAGCGCGTCGTGTCAGCGAACTGCTGCACAACGAGGGGTTTTCCGTTGTCCACGTGGGCAATGCCGATCGGTTCGATTATACCCAAAGCTATATCATCGATATCACAGGCGATGCGAGGAAGATCGAGCTTCTGAGGGAGCGCAGCTTACGCAGCCTCTTCAAAGTCGTGAAACCCGAGGAGCTCCCTGCTACAATGAAGGGGTTGGCAGCCAAGGGCGTCACCGGCGCCGGCGCTGATGCCATCATCATCTTGGGGCAAGACTTTCAGATCCCTGAAAAAGAAAAATAATGAAGCTGCAAACCCTCGAACGGGGCACAGAGAAGACCCTACGGCAGATCGTAGCGCTCATTGCCGAGAAGAAGGGCGAGGAGACCGTGATCTTAGATATGCGCGAGTTCTCCATCCCCACCGATTTCTTTATTATCACCCATGGGGACAACCCCAAGCACGTCAAAGCCATTGCCGATAATATCTTAGAGAAATTGCCCAGGGAGGTCTTGCGCTCTGAGGGGTGGGAATCGAAGGGCTGGATCGTGCTCGATTACGGGGATTTTATCGTCCATATCTTTCAGAAGGAGCTGCGGCGCTTTTATGATCTAGAGGGCCTGTGGGGTGACGCTCCCCTCGACCTGGAAGAAGAAGGTGATCCCCACAACAGTTCTCCCGGGGGGTAGTCGCACATAGAGCGCTTCAGATCGGGATATTGGCGATGCCACACCGCGCCTTGACAATCTCCTCCCCCTGTGCTATAATACGTGCACCTCACGCTCGGGACATGGGCGTCTCGTTCGATCCTTGAAAAGTGAATAGAGTGCATCACATCGCGCAAGCTCAGTACGGGCGGATGGTGGATGCCTCGGCAGCTGGAGGCGATGAAGGGCGTGGCAGACTGCGATAAGCCACGGGGAGCCGTCGAGCAGGCTTTGATCCGTGGATTCCCGAATGGGGTAAACCCACCGCACGGAAGGTGCGGTATCTCTCCCCCAATCCATAAGGGAGAGAGGCGAACCGGGGGAAGTGAAGCATCTCAGTACCCCGAGGAAAAGAAATCAAAAGAGAAGCTATCTCTTGTGTGCTCTCTGAGCACAGGAGAGATGGCTTTGGAGATTCCGTCAGTAGCGGCGAGCGAACGCGGAACAGCCTAAACCCTTCTCTAGTTATAGAGGAGGGGGTTGCAGGGCGGTCCATCATACAGATCGCGAGTTCTAGCCGAACAGCTGGTAAAGTCACTGGAAAGAGCGACCAGAGAGGGTGATAGTCCCGTAGGCGAAAGGACAAGCGACTGTGGGCCGTTCCTAAGTAGCGTCGTACCCGTGTTACGGCGTGAAGCTGGGAGGACCACCTTCCAAGGCTAAATACTACCAGCTGACCGATAGTGGACCAGTACCGCGAGGGAAAGGTGAAAAGAACCCCGGAAGGGGAGTGAAATAGAACCTGAAACCATCCGCCTACAGACAGTCGGAGGGTCCCGCCGACCCTTTGTCCTGGGTGTCGCAAGATGCCCAACGGCAGAGCCGGCGGCCTGACGGCATGCCTTTTGCAGTATGATCCTGCGAGCTACCGTGCGTGGCAAGGCTAAGCCTCGTCGGTGGGGTGCAGCCGTAGCGAAAGCGAGTCCGAACAGGGCGACCAGTCACGTGCGGTAGGCACGAAGCCGAGCGATCTACCCATGACCAGGCTGAAGCGTGGGTAACACCACGTGGAGGGCCGAACCCGTGAACGTGGAATAGTTCTGGGATGAGTTGTGGGTAGCGGTGAAAAGCCAGACGGGCCTCGGTGATAGCTTGTTCTCCTCGAAATAGTTTTAGGACTAGCCTCGGTGGTTAAGCGTCGGGGGTAGAGCCACTGGATGGATGCGGGGCAACCCAATTCCAACCAAACTCCGAATACCGATGCGGACTCACCGGGAGTCAGACGATAGGGGATAACCTCTATCGTCGAGGGGGAAACGGCCCAGATCGTCGGCTAAGGCCCCAAAGACCGAGCTAAGTCAGGAAGGATGTGTTCCTGCCCAGACAGCTGGGAGGTTGGCTTAGAAGCAGCCATCCTTTAAAGAGTGCGTAATAGCTCACCAGTCGAGCGGGAATGCGCCCAAGATTCAGCGGGAGTCAAGCTCGGCGCCGAAGCCACGGGAGAGTCTCTAAAGCTTTTAGAGACTACGGTAGAGGAGCATTCCGCCTTAGGCTGAAGTCACAGCGGAAGCTGTGGCGGACGAAGCGGAAGAGAGAATGCAGGAATGAGTAGCGCGAGGTGAGCGAGAAACTCACCCACCGTATGCCTCAGGGTTCCTGGGGAAGGCTCATCCACCCAGGGTTAGGCGGCCCTAAGCTCAACCCGCAAGGGGTAGGCGATGGAGAGCCGGTTAATATTCCGGCCCCTCTGTGCGACGGTGACCAAGGGGGGACGCATCAGGTCGCTTCAGCGGGCGGACGGATGTGCCCGTGTCAGGGGCGAGGCGTCCGGCTGTAGGCAAATCCGCAGCCGGGTCAAGTCGAGCCGAGACGGAGGTCCTACGGGACCGAAGGAAGAGCGATCAGGTGCCGAGAAAATCCTCTAGGGAGTCGCACAGAGCCCGTACCGCAATCCGACACAGGTAGGCGGGCAGAGTATGCTCAGGTGGGCGAGAGAACCATGGTCAAGGAACTCGGCAAAATGCTCCCGTACGTTCGCAAGAAGGGAGGCCCCGCGTAGGGCAGCGATGTCCGAGGGGGCCGCAGAGAGCAGGCTGGGGAGACTGTTTATCAAAAACACAGCACCCTGCTAACTCGAAAGAGGACGTATAGGGTGTGAGACCTGGCCACTGCTGGAAGGTCAAGGGGAGGGGTTCACGCCCCAAACTGAAGCCCCAGCGAAGGCCGGCCGTAACTATAAGCTGACCGTTGTAGTTACGTAAATAAACCCGACTATATGCGGGAAACTCCGGTGTATCCGGCGGTACTCGCGCAGCAAGCGCAGTTACAAGCCGACCGGTGCGGACAACCCGCAGGAAAGACCTTGACCGTGCCAATAACGAGGTGAACTATGCTGAACGTCAAGAAGGTTCCTCCTCGGATCGGCTGGTATCTAGCGGGGTTTGCAGATGGCGAGGGTAGCTTTAACGTCGTCTTCAGACCACGCAGCGATTACCAGCTCCCGTGGAAAGTCTCTCTGTGCTTTAATATCTCGCAGCGAGACAGGGTCATCTTGGCGCTCTTCAAGCGGCACCTCCAGTGCGGCACGATGAGGCAGCGCCGGGACGGCGTCTGGTACTATGAGGTCAACAACCTCCAAGCGATTCTGGAGAACATTATCCCGTTCTTCAAGCGATTTGGCTTCCTATCAGCCAAGAAGAAACGAGACTTCTCGAAGTTCTGCCAGATCGCAGAGCTCCTCCAACAAGGAGCACACCTCTATCAAGACGGGATAAGAAAGATCTTAGAAATCCGTCGAGGGATGAACGATGGCGGCAATCGCCGCTACAGCGAAGCAGAGATAATGGCACGGTTCAAGGAATCCTCAGAGACCATACGTCGGGCACCCAAAAAGGGTGATGATATGGTCCGAACTCCGTAGCGATACGGAGGGCTCGCAAGAGCCACAGCCAAAGGCTGGCTGTAACGTCAACGAACGGTCCTAAGGTAGCGAAATTCCTTGTCGGGTAAGTTCCGACGCGCATGAATGGTATAACTATCCCAGCGCTGTCTTGACCATGGGCTCGGTGAAATTGAAGCACCGGTGAAAACGCCGGTGACTCGCGGCAGGACGGAAAGACCCCGTGGAGCTTTACTGGAGCTTGGCATTGGGTCTCGACGCTTGTTGTGTAGGATAGGTGGGAGCCGGAGAAGTCCTCGCGCCAGCGGGGATGGAGGCGTCCTTGAAATACCACCCTTCGAGCGTTGCGGCTCTAACCTACGGCTGTCCAAGCAGTCGGGGGACAGTGCTAGGTGGACAGTTTAACTGGGGCGGTTGCCTCAACAGTGGGGCAACGCAAATCCGGCTATATGCTGGGACGTCCGTCCCCTCACAGGGGTGCAGTGTCCGGCGCTACCAGTCTCTCAAAGACGGTGAAAAAGCGGCCGGCGCGGACAATCAGCAGGGAAGTCTCTCCAAGACCCCTCAACGACTGTACGCCGGACGGCTCGAAAGAGCCGATGATACAGTCTGAACTTCCTGGCGACAGGAAGCCGAATCTCTCGGGGTCTGGTCTGACCGCAAGGGAGTGAGCAGATATGCGTTCTCGTGAGATCGAGACCTATAAACAGAAGCTCAAGCTCACTGCCCTTCAGCGGGAGATTCTCGTGGGGCTCCTGCTTGGCGATGCCTGCCTTGAGACGCACAATCGAGGCAGGACCTATCGGCTGAAGATCGAGCACAGTATCACGCAAGCCCCTTATGCCCAGCATCTGTATGGATGCTTTAAAGAGTGGGTTTTGCAAGAGCCGAAGGTCAAGGTTCAGACGATCGCGGGCAAGACTTATCAAAAGCTGTGGTTCACGACAGTGAGCCATGCGGCATTTCGATTTTACGCACAGCAGTTCTATCGAAATGGCCAAAAAGTCGTGCCCAAGCTGATCAGGCGGCTCTTGACGGAGAGGGGCTTGGCCTACTGGTTCATGGACGACGGCTCGATCAAGTCGAGACAATCGAAGGCCGTGATCTTCAACACGCAGGGCTTTGCAGAGCACGATGTAGCAAGGCTCATCAGGGTGTTGCAAGAGAAATTCGGCTTGGAAGCCAAGCAGAGACGCCAACGAGAAGGGCAGCAGATCTACATCTCTGGGCACTCATACGAGCGTTTCAGGTCGCTTGTGGAGCCGTATCTGATCCCAGAGATGCGTTACAAGCTGCCTGCAGGAGACCAGGCTTAACACACTTGCCTAAAGAGTAACGGAGGCGCGCAAAGGTCGGCTCAGCCGGGTTGGCGATCCGGCGGGGAGTGCATGGGCACAAGCCGGCTTGACTGTGACCCCGACAGGGGGAACAGGTGCGAAAGCAGGCCCAAG
>JBEPZC010000018.1:5163-11644 GCA_041641035.1 Candidatus Bipolaricaulota bacterium | reverse complement strand
GCCTGTTGGTCTCACTGAGCTGTGAGCCGATCTCATCAAGCAGAGCTTGCGCCTTCTGAAGCAGCTCTCGCGCCCGAAGATACTCCTCACCAAACGTTGAGTTATAGAGCTGGCGCTGCCCCTGACGGTAAAGATCCTGTACGTCTCCGAGGGATGGGGTATTCCCCACGATCGGGAGTACAGACGATTGCTTCTCCACAGGAGCAGGGCGCACAAGAGGGAGAACCTCGCGCTCCCTCTGCGGGGAGGAGCTTCGCTGAGAGATCAACAGGCTCCCACACGCGACGAGCACACCACAACCTGCGATGAGCACCCATCTGAGCTTTTTCACAGTCTTTATCAATACCGAATTGTCAGGGATGCTGCAACTTGCACCTTTGAGCATTTGACAGGAAAGAGCAGCTCAGCTATAATCGCGCTCATGCCATGCAGCGCATTCTGGCTGCTGAAGTCCCTCAGAAGATCGGCGAGACAGTCTTTCTGCAGGGGTGGGTCAATAATCTGCGCCCCTTGGGCAAGCTCTGCTTTGTTGTGCTGCGCGACCGCTCTGGAATAATTCAAACAGTTCTCTATGACCGACCTGACCTCGTGAGAAACTTAAAAGAAGAAGCGGTCATCGAGCTTGTCGGGAAGGTGCGGCCCGATGCCCGCGCGCCCCACGGCTGTGAGATCGAAGTCCATGAACTCACGGTCATATGCCCTCCCTTGGACACGCCTCCCATCCAAGTCAATCGCCCCCACAGCGTGCTCAACACCAAGCTCGAGACACTGCTCACTCACCGCGTGCTTGCCTTGCGCAACCCACAGATCGGCGCGATCTTTAAGGTGCAAGCTGAGCTTGTCCATGGCTTTCGCGAGTTTCTCATTGAAGAGGGCTTTCTCGAAGTGCACACGCCCAAGATCGTTGCCTCGGGGACCGAAGGGGGCACGGAACTCTTCCCCGTGCAGTATTTTGAAAGAACTGCATACTTGGCGCAGAGCCCGCAATTTTATAAGCAGATGCTCGTGGGCGCAGGCTTTGAGCGCGTCTTCGAGGTCGGCCCAGTCTACCGCGCCGAGCCCCATAGCACCACACGACATCTCAACGAATATATCAGTTTAGACATCGAGATGGGGTTCATCGAGAGCGAACAGGATCTTTTAGCCCTGGAGGCCCGACTGCTTCGACATATGTTCACGCGGGTCAAAGAGCGCTGTGCTCAAGAGCTTGAGATCTACGGGGCGACGGTGCCCGACGTTCCAGAGGAGATCCCCCAGATCAAGCTCGCCGATGCTCACAAGATCTTACGAGAGAGATTTGACAAGCACAATTCGGGCGACTTAGATCCAGAATCAGAACGACTGCTCTGTCGCTACGCCCAAGAGGAGCTGGGCTGCGAGCTGCTCTTTGTCACACATTATCCCAGAGAGAGACGCCCCATGTACGCCATGCCCGATCCAGAGAACCCTGCCCTCACTCGGAGCTTCGATTTGCTCTATAAGGGCTTGGAAATCACGACTGGGGGGCAGCGCATTCACGAGTATGAACGTCTTGTCGAGAGTATTCGTGGGCGCGGGCTGAATCCAGAGAATTTTGAGTTCTATCTTGAAGTCTTCAAATACGGGATGCCACCGCATGGGGGCTTTGCCATTGGGGCAGAGCGCCTCACGATGCAGCTTTTAAACCTCTCGAACGTGCGTGAAGCATCGCTCTTTCCACGGGATCGCACAAGACTCACGCCTTAAAGCCTGCTGGTGCCGAGGGAGGGAGTCGAACCCACACGGGGGGTGAACCCCACGGGATTTTGAGTCCCGCGCGTCTGCCAGTTCCGCCACCTCGGCGAGCAGTGCAATTATATCCGTCCAGATCAGCTTTGTCAATGACTCTTCTAGAGAGAAGTGTCAGAAATCGAGCGCCTTGATTTATAATTGTGTCATCTGTTAGGATGCAGGTCGAATGGAATACGACCTGAGCACATTCGTGCACCAAATTCGCTTGGCTTACGCCGAGCACTTAATGCGCTGCACCGACCTGCCTCCTGCAGAGATGGAGGATCTGTTGAGCTTAGACGGCGATCTCGATCAGGCGCGGCGTTGGCTGGCCTTTGGATACGCGAAGCGTCGCTATGACCCCGATCACGTGCGGGGCTTGCTTATCTATCTCTTTAGTAATTATTATCCGGCACCACTCGACGACCCTGCCAAGGGCGAGCTCCTCAGAAGAGCCATCGCGCGCAAGAGGATAAAGCCCAGCGAGCTGACTATCGAGAAGATCAGTGGGACCAACCTTGACTGGGAGGAGGTCTTCCAACTGGTGGGAAAAGAATTCAATCCCACGCGCGTCAAGGAGCGTATTGTAAAGATCTACGAAGAGCTGAAAGGAGCCGACCATGAGCGATCCTCGAAACGATGACTGGAGCTGGTTTAGGGAGCTCCTTGTGCCCCTGCGGCCAAGCTCCCCCAAGAGCAGGCACCCCTCGCACGCCGTCTTGCGTGCTTATATGGAGGGGCGATTGCACGATGAGTGGCGTGCAAGGATGCACCCGTTCGATCCCCAGGACTGGACGCTGACAGAAGTCTCCCAGCACGCTCTCGTATGCAGGGACTGTGCACAGCAGCTGGCACTTCTGCGCCGTCAGGAGCTTGAGCACGTCACGACCGGGCGTGCCCTCTGGCAGCGCTTCCCCAGCGCGATCCGTGCGCATGTCGCACTCTATGCTCTTGCTCTCCTAGGTCTCTTTGCTCTGAATGTCTTCTTGGTGGCAGTGCTGCCCGCGCCTGTGGTCTCGCGGACCTGCGTGCCCTCTGGTGATATAGCGGGGCCTGGGGAGCCGGTCAATTCTCAGACGGCAGACAAAAGTGCAAAACTTGAAGGGCTGAACCGTCCCGTGAAGTTGCCTGGCTCGCTCTCAGGCACATGTACACCGGTGCCGGCGCCGCGCCCCTTATGGCAGACCTGGTGGATCGGCTGGGTCTTTCTCGTGTGGACGACGCTGCTGGGACTGCATATCCTGTGGGATTGGCTGATCAGCCCAGAGCTCCAACGCCCCGTGCTCGTGAGCACGGCACTGCGAAGTTTTGTGTGAGACCATGCGTTGGGTGCGATTTCTCGAGGACGGCCAGGCGCATTGGGGGGAGCTCGTCGGCGATATAGTGCTCGCGCAGGGCCAGCGCCGACGGCTCGAAGAACTCAAACTATTGGCCCCAGCTCAGCCAACGAAGATCATCTGCGTCGGGGTGAACTATCGTGATCACGCCCAGGAGATGGGGCGAAAGCTCCCAGAACGTCCCGCCCTCTTTCTCAAGCCCCCGTCGGCGCTCATCGGCCCGGAAGAGACGATCTATCTGCCCGACTCTCCCCGAGTGGACTACGAAGGTGAATTAGCCGTCGTGATCAAAGAGCGCTGCAAGCGCGTCCAAGCTTCCGAAGCTCTTGAGGTTATCTGGGGCTACACGTGCTTCAACGACATTTCGGATCGTGTGGCGCAGTCATGGGAGCTCAACTGGGTGCGCGCGAAGGGCTTCGATACAGCAGCGTGTTTAGGGCCTGTCTTGGTCTCGCCCGATGAGCTCTCCGAACCCCTCACGATAGAGACGCGCGTCAACGGGAAAATCCGTCAGCGCTCGGACACGTCCCAGTTGATCTTCAGCGTGCCTGAGATTATCGCAGAGATCACGAGCTTTATGACGCTGGAGCGAGGGGATATTATCACCACGGGGACGCCGGCGGGAGTGGGGCCGCTGGCTCCTGGGGATATCGTCGAGGTTGAGATCAGTGGGATCGGGGTGCTGCGCAATCGCGTAGCACGGTAGCGAGCGCTTGGGCTAATCTATCAAACTCTTCGATAGAGAGGGTCTCGCCGCGGCGTTGTGGGTCAATCTGTGCTCGCTCTAACGCTTCCAGAGCGATCTGTGGTGATAGGGCGAGCAGCGGCGAGCGTGTGAGAGATTGTTTGAGCGTCTTGCGTCGCAGATTGAACGCCGCGCGAGTGACCCTGAAGAAAAGCTCTTCGGGAGCGCGAAATTTAGGATGCTCACAGAACTCTAACCGCACGAGAGCCGAGTCCACGTCGGGGACGGGGAAGAAGACGTGGCGCGAGACTGAAAATATCCTCTCAACTTCAGCAAAACTTTGCACGAAGATCGTGATGGCGTGAGCGTCACGGGTGCCGGGCTGAGCACAGAGCTTCTCTGCGACCTCGTATTGCACAAGCAGCGTCGCGGATTTCACAACCCTGTGAGCTTCCACGAGTCTCTCTAAGATGGGCGCGGTCAGGTGGTACGGCAGGTTGCCCACGATAGAGAGCTTCCGTCCTGCATCAGCTTCCAGCTCGAACTGCAAGAAATCTCGGTGGACAATCGAGACGTTTGCAAACGAACGCAAGTGCTCGTGGAGCAGGGGAATGAGTCGGGCATCTACCTCGACGGCGATGACGCGCCCAGCGCGCTGCGCTAACTCTTGGGTGAGCGTGCCAATTCCCGCGCCGATTTCAACGACGGTGTCTTCTTCTGTGAGCTGTGCCGCGTCGGCGATCTTCTTCAGGATGTTCTGGTCAACGAGGAAGTGCTGGCCCAGACTCTTTTTCAGACGGATCTTATGCTGAGCTAACAGATCGCGCACATACGATGGGTTTGCAAGAGCCATATTTAGCGCCAGCGTGTGAGAATCTCTTCGCGCCTAAAGAGCTTGACGTTCAGCGCCAACAGCCCTAGATCGAGCACGAGCAACCCTGCCGACAAGAGCCCCACGAGCACGGGCTTGTCCAGGGCTTGTTGAAAGATCAAAAAGAACGCCGACATCAAGACGGGGAGCATCGCGAAGCTGCTGAGCAGCTGTGCTGTGCGCACATCGCTCACGCGCGTCGCAATGGCCATTGACGCCAGCGTCATGAACGTTGCCGCCAGCGGGGCAAAGAGCAAGAGCGTCATCAGCCAGATCAAGCTGAATTGTTGCCATGCCAGCTCCAACACATGAGCAGGGAAAAGAGCTTGTATCACCACGACAAAGAGCCCAAACGCGACCCACGTAATTGCCACAGCGGGGATGACCGACGCGAGCGCCTTGGCGATAAAGAGCTCCCCCGTGCGCAGCGGCGTTGCCAGCAGGGGTTCTAAGCTCTTCTGTTCTTTCTCGCTCATGATCGCGTAGATCGCGATCGTGTGCGGAATGACTAAGGGGAACATCAGGAAGTACAAGAGCGGGACGAGAAAGAGCACCCCCACAACTTGCGGCAGCTCTTCAGCGGGGATACTGCGTATATCACTGATCCCGAAGAGCTGGAAGAGCGAGATGCCAAGCAAGATCAAGGGGATGGCGACCGTGCCGATCCAGATCGTCTTGCCCCCTTTGAACGCCTCGCGCCACTCTTTGACGATCACGGTTTTGATACGCTTGAGCGTCATTGCTTCTCCTCCGCGATCAGATCGAGATAGACCTCTTCCAAAGAGCGATCGTGCTCACGAACAAACTGGATCTGGGCCCCACGCTCGACCAGCTTCTTAATTAACACAGGGTTCTGCGCTTCGGGGTCGTCGAGCTGGATGAGAAGTCTTGTCCCATCGGTCTGCACACTGCGCACGAAGGGCAATTGTAGATCTTCCCCAAGCGCCATGGGCTCTTTCAGGTCTATGATGATCTGGCGGCCGTAGAGCTCGCGCTTGAGCTGCTGGGGCGAGCCGACTTTGATCAGTCGTTGTTTGATCAATCCGATGCGCGTGCAAAGTTGCTCAGCTTCGTAGAGATTGTGCGTACACAGAAGGATCGTGCGCTTCTCTAATGCGAGCTGGGCGATGAAGTCTCGCACGGTCTTGGCAGACTCAGGGTCGAGCCCCGACGTGGGCTCATCGAGAAAGAGCACCTTCGGCTCGTGCAAGAGCGCTCGCGCAATCGCTAATTTCTGCTTCATGCCCTTGGAGAAAGTCCCGACGGGCTCGAAGCGGCGCTCCCACAGCCCCAGCACGTGCAGATATCTCTCGATGCGGGTCTCGGTATCGGGCAAGTCATACAGATCGCCGTAGAATTTGAGATTGTGCCACGCTGAGAGCTTCTCGTAGAGCCCCGGGTGTTCAGTTAAGATTCCCACGAGTGCGTGGACGCGTTGGGGCTCCGCGCAGACGTCCACCCCAGCAACAAGAGCACGCCCGGCGCTAGGCGCAATCAACCCTGCGAGCATTCTCACGGTCGTGGTCTTGCCCGCGCCGTTGGGGCCGAGAAATCCGAAGACCTCCCCTTCGCTGATCTTAAGGGAGAGATTCTCAACGGCGAGACGGTCCCCAAAGCGTCGCGTCAAATTCTCCGCAATGATCATGGTGTTTTGTGTCTTTGAGCCTCCCACTCCGAGTGCAACAAGCCCATCTCATGCATTATAGCACACGGGGACAGATGTTCACAGATCTAAGCCTTCTGGAGGAGACTGGAGAAACTCCGCGATCAAGTCGCGGGCTTCGTCCGCGTGTGACTCGGCGACGCGCACCTCAATCTGCCCTACAGGATAGGCCGGTC
>JBEPZC010000018.1:0-5063 GCA_041641035.1 Candidatus Bipolaricaulota bacterium | reverse complement strand
GGGACAGATGTTCACAGATCTAAGCCTTCTGGAGGAGACTGGAGAAACTCCGCGATCAAGTCGCGGGCTTCGTCCGCGTGTGACTCGGCGACGCGCACCTCAATCTGCCCTACAGGATAGGCCGGTCCCAAATCGTATCCGATGAACGCTTCTATCTGGAACTCCTCCAGAAATGATTTGATCAGACTCGCTTCGGTCATATCTTTAGCGATATAGATGGTCACCAAAGGGCCCGAGGATGAAGGCTCTTCTTCAGGTGAGAGCTGCTCGACAAGCTCGACGCCGCAATCGGGGCATTGCTGAATTCCAGCTTGGTACTCATAGCGGCACTGCGGGCAAAAGGGCACGGAAATCACCCCTGATCTCGGAAAAATTTGCGAAAATAAATGATATCCCTGCGCTCTTCGTAGCCGAGCTTCCTAAAGAGCTCTAAAGAGGGCCCATTGGGGGATTCGACGAGCGCCGCAACAATAATCAAACCCTCTTGAGCGAGGGCTCCTTCGACTTTCGCGATGAGCTTTTGGGCAAGCCCTTGCCGACGATACGGAGGGTCCACAGCGAGACGGTTGATCCAGCCCTTGCGCCCATCGTGGCTGCCAAAGACCGTCCCGATGATCTGGCCGTCGACTTCAGCGACGAACATCAAATGCCCTGAAGTTTGCAGTTGACGAGAGATAGCCTGGAAGCTATCGCGGCCCTGGGGCTCAAATGGGAGTCCCGCACGCTGCCACAGGGCGATCACTGACTCGTAGTCTTCGATCTTCATCTGGCGAATTTGTACGCTCATGGCCTCTACAGTATAGGAACACCCTGAGCTTGGTGCAAAACCGGTCTTTCATAGAGTATGATAGAAGCTTAAGGAGGCATACGATGAGCATCATTCGCGACGCTTCGCTCGCCCCTGCCGGGCAGAAGAAGATAGACTGGGTCCAGCGACGCATGAGCTTATTGAACAGAATCAAAGCTGAGTTCGAGCGCGAGCTGCCGTTCAGAAATCTAAAATTAGCTCTCAGCATTCACTTAGAAGCCAAGACGGCCTATCTCGCCCAAGTCTTAAAAGCCGGCGGCGCTCAAGTCGCCGTGACGGGATGCAACCCCCTGAGCACCCAGGACGACGTCGCGGCAGCCTTGGCATCTCAAGGCGATATTTTCGTGGCTGCCTGGCGCGGCGCCACTGCTGAAGAGTACGAATCGCACTTGAAGGCCGTCTTGCAAACCAAGCCCCATATCATTTTGGACGACGGCGGCGACTTGACAAAACTCTTACACGGCGAGCTGTCTCACCTGGCCAAAGACATCCTCGGCGGCACCGAAGAGACGACCACCGGCGTGCGACGGCTCAAAGCTCTCGCTGCCCAGAAGAAATTATTATTCCCCATGTTCGCCGTCAACGACGCCCAGATGAAATATCTCTTCGACAACCGCTACGGCACGGGACAGTCCACGTGGGATGGGATTATGCGCACGACCAATCTCTCGATTGCAGGGAAGACGGTCGTAGTTGCTGGGTACGGCTGGTGTGGACGAGGAATTGCCCTGAGAGCCAAAGGCCTGGGAGCCAACGTCATCGTCACCGAAGTCAACCCCATCAGAGCCATCGAAGCTGTCATGGACGGCTTTCGCGTGATGAAAATGGTCGAAGCTGCTCCCTTGGGTGATATCTTTGTCACTGCGACCGGGTGCAAAGATATCATCACCGAAGAATCCCTGAAAGTTATGAGAGATGGCGCGATCTTAGCCAACGCCGGGCACTTTGACGTGGAGATCAGCAAGCCCGACCTAGAAAGACTTTCGCGCGCACGACGCCCCATCCGCTTCAACGTGGAAGAGTTTGAGCTGAAAGATGGGCGACGGCTCTATCTGTTAGCTGAAGGGCGCTTGGTCAATCTCGCTGCGGGCGACGGACACCCCGTCGAGATCATGGACTTATCATTTGCGCTGCAAGCCCTCACCCTCGCCCACATCGCTCGGCATCACGCTGAGCTGAAACCGGGGCTGTATCCCGTTCCCCCAGAGATAGATCACCGCGTCGCTCTGCTGAAGCTCGAGACCATGGGTATCACTATAGATGAGCTCACCCCACAACAGCGAGACTATCTTGAAAGAGCGCTCTAAACCGAGTATACTAATCCGAATTGCTCACGAACCAGGAGGTCTGATCTCTGGAGATGACCAATACACAGACGCAGACAGCACCAAAGCCTCGACTGCCTAAGATCCTGCCCGATGGGAAGATTCACGCCATCGGGCGCCGTAAAGAAGCAGTGGCACGGGTCTTTCTCAAGCCCAACGGCGACGGGAAAGTGATCGTCAACGGCCAACCAGCAGAGCAGTATTTTGCTGCTGATGGGTATATCAAAGAGCGCATGGCGCAGATCATCCAGAAGCCGTTTATCGTGACAGGCACAATGAACCGCTACGATGTGATTGCCACCTGTCGTGGTGGGGGCTTTACTGGGCAGATGGAAGCGATTCGCTTGGGGATCGCGCGAGCGCTCTTAGCGGTCAACCCTGATTACAGGCCGATCCTGCGGAAAGAGGGATTGCTGACGCGCGACCCGCGCATGGTCGAGCGCAAGAAGTACGGCTTCCACAAGGCACGGCGCGGCCAGCAGTTCAGCAAGCGCTAATCTTCTAAGGAGGTCCTATGAAACCAGGGATCCACCCCGAACTGAAGCGCGTGGTCATCCGCTGCGCCTGCGGCGCGGAGCTGGAGACGCTCTCAACAGTAGAGAACCTGCACGTCGATATCTGCTCCAAGTGCCATCCGTTCTTCACTGGGGAAGAGAAGCTTTTGGACACTGAGGGCCGCATCGAACAGTTCGAGCGGCGGTACGGCCTGAAAAAGACAAAGAAGTAAGCGATGCGCTTTGAGACCAAGGCCGTTCGCGCAGGATATCAGATTGACCCGGTCACCGGTGCTATCGTCCCGCCGGTGCATCAAGGGGCAACGTTTGCTCAAGAAGAGCCTGGGGTGCATAAGGGCTACCCCTACGGGCGCACGGGGAATCCCACTCGAGCTCTGCTAGAAAAAGCCATCGCAGAGCTTGAGGGCGGCACATACGGGCTGGCGTTCGCCTCAGGTCTTGCTGCTGAAGACGCGATCCTTCACTTACTCAAACCCGGCGATCACGTCCTGTGCTGCGACGACGTCTATGGGGGAACCTATAGGCTCTTTGAGCAAGTTCGCCGCCACTACGGCCTGGAGTTTAGCTATTTTGATACGACCACCCGAGAGATAACACTGCAAAAGAACACCAAGCTCATCTGGCTCGAATCCCCGACAAATCCCCTCTTAAAGATCGCGGACATCGAAGCGATCGCGCGCCAGAAGAGAGATGCGCTGCTCGTCGTGGACAACACGTTTGCGACGCCCTATCTGCAGCGCCCCCTGGAGCTTGGGGCCGATATTATTGTGCACAGCTCGACGAAGTATCTCAGCGGCCACGGCGACGTCATTGGGGGCTTGATCGTCACGTCCAACGCCGAAGTTTACGAGAAGCTGAAATTCTTCCAGAACGCCATCGGAGCTGTCCCCGGGCCAATGGACTGCTGGCTTGTCTTGCGCGGCTTAAAGACTCTAGCGCTGCGCATGAGGGCGCATTCAGAGAACGCGCAAGCGATCGCGGAATTTTTGAGCACCCACCCCAAGGTCACACGCGTCTACTTCCCCGGACTGCCAAGCCATCCCGGGCACGCAATCGCGAAAAGACAGATGCACGGCGGCTTCAGCGGAATGCTTAGCTTCGAACTCACAGGGAACGTGAAGAAGTTCGTGCAGGCGACAAAGCTCTTCACCCTCGCAGAGAACTTGGGCACGGTCGATTCTTTGACGACCCATCCAGCAACGATGACCCATGCTTCAATCCCTCCTCAGGAACGGGCTCGCCGCGGGATCACGGACAATTTAGTTCGGCTCTCCGTAGGCATCGAGCACGTCCAAGACTTGATCGAAGACCTTCAACAGGCCCTGGAATACGCGTGAATTATGCGAGTCGCAGAGAATCTCGTGGGGTTGATCGGTCAGACGCCTATGGTCGCGCTCACTCGCATCAACCCCGTTCAGGGCGTGCGGCTGCTCGCCAAGTTAGAATATTTCAATCCCGGCGGTTCGGTCAAGGATCGCATCGGGATCATGATGATCGAGGCGGCTGAGCGCGACGGCAAGCTCAAACCCGGAGATTGGATCGTTGAGCCGACCAGCGGCAACACCGGGGTAGGGCTCTGTATTGCGGCGATCGTGAAGGGGTATAAAGTCGTGTTCACCATGCCCGACAAGGTCAGCCCGGAGAAGATAGATCTCCTCAAAGCGTACGGGGCCGAAGTCGTCATCTGCCCCACGGCTGTCGCTCCCGACGATCCTCGAAGCTATTACTCTGTCGCGCGACAGATCGCCAAGGAGCGTCCGGCGGTCTTGCTCAATCAGTACGAGAACCTCGCGAACCGCAACGCGCACTATCTCACGACCGGACCGGAGATCTGGGAACAGACCCAGGGCAAGCTCGACGCGTTCGTCGCGGGGATTGGCACCGGGGGCACGATCAGCGGCGTCGGAAAATTCTTAAAAGAGCGCACCACAAAGATCAAGATCGTCGGCGCCGATCCCGAAGGATCCATGATCTATTCTGAATTCTATAAGCTCCCCCACAACGTGCACCCCTATCTCATCGAGGGCATTGGAGAGGACATCATCCCCAAGACGCTCGATTTCTCCGTCATTGACGAGATCATCCGCGTCACCGACAAGGAAGCGTACCACATGGCGCGGGAGCTTGCGAAGAAAGAAGCGATCCTTACAGGCAGCTCCGGGGGAGCGGCGCTCGTCGCAGCAGTGAGATACGCCGAGAAAGTCCGCCACGGCACGATCGTCGTGCTCATCCCTGACACGGGGCGCCAGTATCTGAGCAAAGTCTATTCCGACCAATGGTTACGCAAGCACGGGTTGCTCTAATTGCGCTCAGTCTGTTGCTCGCTGGCTGTGATCTGCTCATCCCGCCGATAGCCGTCGTGCACCAAGGCTTTGAGATCGGCTGGGAGGGCTGGCAGAAGGGATCCGATGTTCC
>JBEPZC010000017.1:0-11858 GCA_041641035.1 Candidatus Bipolaricaulota bacterium | reverse complement strand
TGTGATCAGCTGCGCTATGTGATCTCTGACATCATGCGCTGCATCGAGATAGGCTTTCGAGGTTTCTTGGTCATCGACGAGGGGCTGCTCTGGTTGCTCAACGAGCTCAAACAGAAGGGCGACATCCCTAAAGACGTCACTTTTAAAGTCTCGATCTACGCCGGGCACGCCAACGCTGCTGGGGGCAAAGTCTTGCAGATGCTGGGCGCGGGGACGTTCAACCCCATCGCTGATTTATCTCTGCCCCAGCTCGCTTCGATTCGCAAAGCCATTGACATCCCCATGGACTTGCATATTATCTTAGCGGAGTCGTTTGGGGGGTATGTGAGATTCTACGACGCCCCGGAGATGGTCCGCGTCTGCGCCCCATGTTATTTTAAGATCGAACCTGGCCCGGCATGCGCCGCAGGACCGGGGGCGCTCTATAAGCCCTGGACAAGCCCGCAGCTCTTAGCTGAAATGGCCCGCGAGAAAGTAAAATACGCCCAGATTATTCATGAGCTGATCCAAGAGAACTACCCCGAAGCAATAATGTCTAAGCCGGGGGCGAAAGACCTAGCGATTCCTAAACCTTAACTTAAAAGGAGGAAGCCCTCTATGGCATCCACAGCCCACCAGCCCGAACGCCACAAGATCACTATCCCTAAGCTCTACGAAATGAAAGCCAAGAAAGAGCCCGTCAGTTGGCTCACATGCTATGACTACCCCACAGCGCTCTTGATGGATCGCGCCGGAGTCGAAATGATCTTAGTTGGGGATTCTCTCGGGATGACCATGCTCGGCTACCAGACAACGCTGCCCGTCACGATGGACGTGATGATTACTTTCACAGCAGCCGTCTGTCGTGCCGTCAAGTATGCGTTTGTCATTGGGGATATGCCGTATATGAGCTATCAAGTCTCCAAAGAAGAAGCGATCAGAAACGCCGGGCGCTTCATGGCTGAGTGCGGCACTGATGCCGTGAAGTTGGAAGGCGGCGCGCGCATGGCACCCGTGATCCGAGCGATCACCGACGCGGGTATCCCCGTGATGGGGCACATCGGGCTGACCCCACAATCGGCGTCACAATTGGGCGGCTATAAAGCCCAAGGGCGCGATGCTGAAACAGCCAAGAGACTAATCGCTGACTCAGAAGCGCTAGAAGAAGCTGGAGCGTTCGCTATTCTGTTAGAGTGCATCCCTGCTCCTGTAGCGAAGATCATTCACGAGCGCGTCAAGATCCCCGTCTACGGCTTAGGGAGCGGCAAAGACGTAGATGGCCAACTGATGATCGTCCACGACATGATTGGGATGTTCGAGCGCTTCACGCCCAAGTTTGTCAAGCGCTACGCGAACTTAAGCCCGATCTTGCTCGAAGCGTTCTCCAAATATCGTGAAGAAGTCAAGAGCGGAAAATTCCCGCAGCCGGAGCACTTCTACAGCATGGCCGAGGGGGAGTTGGAGAAGCTCACTAAGATTTTAAAGAAAAGATAAGATAGAAAAGAAAAAAAAGAAGTAGGGGCGAACGACTGTTCGCCCCTACAGAATTCTTTTATTCGGGACAGCACCCCTTGATAGATTCTTCTAATTTTTGCGCTTCAACCACCGCGATTGCAGCGAGATTCACAATGTCTTTGACTTCATGATAGCGCTGCAGCACGTGGGCGGGCTTGCGCGTCCCGATCAGAATAGGGCCGACGATCTCGGCGTTGGCCAGACACTGGGTCAGCTTGTAGGCGATATTGCCCGACTCCAAATTGGGGAAGATCAAGACGTTCGCAGGCTCCTTCAGCTGATTGAACGGATACCCCTCGTTGAGGATCTCGGGGATGAGCGCAGTATCGGCTTGCATCTCACCATCGATGATGAGCTGTGGCTCGCGTTGGCGCACCAGCTCTACAGCGCGGCGGACGCGCTCCGTGCGGGCATGGCGCACACTGCCAAAGTCAGAGTACGAGAGCATAGCGATGCGCGGCTCAATATCGAAATCTCTGGCTAGCCGCGCTGTCAAGATCGCGATCTCGGCCAGCTTCTCCGCATCGGTTTCAACGTTCACCGTGGCATCAGCAAACAGGAGCACGCGGTTCTTCACGGTGATCAGATATGCCCCAGCAATGGTCTTGCAGTCAGGACAGGTCTTGATAATCTGCAAGATAGGGCGCAGTCCCTCGGGGTAGTGGAATCCTAAGCCGGCGATCATGCCGTCGGCGTCGCCCAGCTCGACCATGACCGCGGCAAAGTAATTAGGCCTGGTGATCAACTCATGGGCTTCGGTGAACGCCACGCCCTTACGACAGCGCAGCTCATAGAGCCTCTGAGCATAGCGCTCGCGGCGCGAGTCTGTACGTGGGTCCACTACTTCGATGCCGTTGAGATTGATTTGGAGTTGCTGGGCGCGAGCACGAATAGTTTCAGCATCGCCCAGGAGGATGGGCTTGGCTAACCGCTCGAACACCAATTGATATGCAGCGCGGATCATCTTCTCGTGTTCGCCTTCGGCAAGCACGATGCGCTTGGGGTTGGCCCGCGCTTTGTTAAAGACAATGCGCATCATCTCGCGAGATTTGCCCAGGCGTGCCTCAAGCTGCTCTTTGTATTTCTCTATATCAATGTGTATGCGGGCGACGCCGGTCTCCATGGCCGCTTGAGCGACTGCCGGCGCTTCCCACAGAAGCACTCTGGGATCCAAGGGCTTAGGAATGAGATAGTCCGGCCCAAAGCGCAATGACTCTAGTCCATAGGCCTTGACCACCGAGTCGGGCACGTCCTCCTTCGCCAAAGCGGCCAACGCTTTAGCAGCAGCAACCTTCATCTCTTCGTTGATTTGGGTTGCATGCACGTCGAGCGCCCCGCGGAAGATGAACGGAAATCCCAAGACGTTATTGACTTGGTTGGGGAAGTCGCTGCGCCCGGTGGCGACGATAGCGTCGGGGCGGGCGGCTTTGGCGTCGGGGTAGGGGATTTCGGGATCGGGGTTGGCCATCGCAAAGATGATGGGCTTTGGGGCCATCTTCTTGAGCATCTCTTTGGTGACGATGTTTGGTCCCGACAGTCCCACGAAGACGTCGGCGTCTTTCAACGCCTCAGCGAGGGTGCGCGCTTTGGTCTTGGCTGCAAACTCAGCTTTGTACGGGTTCATGCCCTCTGCGCGTCCATGATAGATTACCCCATGGGTATCGCACATAAGAATGTTTTCTCTCTTGGCTCCCAAGAGCACGTAGAATCTTGCAGTCGCAATCGCTGCCGCACCGGCCCCGCTAAAGACGATCTTCACCTCAGAGATCTTCTTGTTGACCAACTCTAAGGCATTGAGCAGCGCTGCCCCGCTGATAATTGCTGTGCCGTGTTGGTCATCGTGAAAGACCGGGATGGTCATCTGTTTTTTCAGGGTCTCTTCGATATAGAAACACTCGGGGGCCTTGATGTCTTCCAGATTGATGCCTCCAAAGGCCGGCTCCAAGAGCCTGACGGTTTGGATGAACAGCTCTGGGTCCTCAGTATTCACCTCGAGGTCAATTGCATTAATGTCGCCGAAGCGCTTGAAGAGCAGGGCTTTGCCCTCCATGACGGGCTTGCTCGCCAACGCGCCGATATTGCCCAATCCCAACACCGCCGTGCCGTTGGAGATCACCGCGACCAAATTGCCCTTGCCCGTGTACGTATACGCATCTTCTGGGTTCTTCTGGATCTCTAGGCAGGGCTCGGCGACCCCAGGCGTGTAGGCTAACGAGAGATCACGCTGGGTGAGACAGGGCTTAGTCGGCGTGATCTCCCATTTGCCCGCCGGTTTCCGACTATGATATTCCAACGCATCGTGCTTGAGCGCCATAATCTACCCCTTTCTTCAGTCATTCACTATAGATGATTTTTGGCAGCGATGCCATGATGGGGGACGCTTGAGGGTTTGATCTCCGTCAGTTTTTTGCTTGAAATCATATTGATGCCTGCTGAGCATCATAGACTGACCTTACAGAAAAGCTTTATAATCAAGCTCCCAAAAGTATATAGTAGTCTATAGAGAACCCAAGCCGAGCCGATGGCTGAAAGGAGGCCACAGATGAAGGAGTGGCAATCGTGGCCACGGTTCCGATACGAGGCGGAGCTGGATCTGCGTTTCCCCGAGGAGGTCGCCTCTATGCCCGGTGGGCGCGCCCTCTTCGCGTGCATCCAGTGCGGCACTTGTAGCGGCACCTGCCCCCTTGGCACCTATATGGACTATTCCCCCCGCAAGATCATCGCGATGACGCGGGCCGGCTTCAAGGACGAGGTCCTGCACAGCTTTACTATCTGGCTGTGCGCGTCATGTTACGCCTGCGCGGTCGAGTGCCCCAGAAAGATCAAGATTACGGATTTCATGGCGGAGCTCAAGCAGCGAGCCATCCAAGAGGGAGTCTATCCCAAGCGCTTCCCCGTTGCTGTGCTCGCCCGCGAGTTCTTTGACACGGTGCGCAAGCGCGGCCGCAGCACCGAAAGCCGCCTCGTGCTGAGGCTCTACGCCAAGACCAACCCCCTAAAGATTTTTAATCAAGCCCTGCTGGGGTTGAAATTGCTGAGGACAGGGCGGTTCAGCCTGCGTGCAGAATCTGTGAAAAACCGCCAGCAGATAGACCAACTCCTGCGCGCGGTAGACGCTGTCAAAGCAACGACATTCGTCGATAGGCTCGCGCGCGAAGTCCATCGTGGGGAGGTAGCCCGCGTATGAAGTACCTCTACTATCCCGGATGCTCACTCAAAGGCACCAGCCGGGGATATGAAGAATCAGTCTTAGCGGCGTTTGAAGCGCTCGGCGTTGCAGTCGACGAATTGGAAGATTGGAACTGCTGCGGCGCAACAGCCTATATGGCCGTTGACGAGATGAAGGCCTTCGCGCTGGCCGCGCGCAATCTCGCCTTAGCCGAACTCCAAGACGGCTCAGAACACCCAACGCTCATAGCCCCATGCAGTGGGTGTTATCTCGTGCTCTCCAAGACACAGCACTATCTACAAGAGTACTCTGAAGTGAGCCGGATGATCGACGGGGCACTGCAAGCCGCACGATTGCGCTACGCGCGCACGGTGCATGTGCGGCATCCCTTGGACATCCTCATCAATGAGATCGGTGTACAAGAGATCGCGCGCAAGGTGCGCCAGCCCCTGCAAGGCCTGAAGGTCGCGTCGTACTATGGATGCCAAATCGTGCGTCCCTACGCGGCCTTCGACGATCAAGTCAACCCGAAAACGATGGACAATCTGATGCAGGCGCTGGGAGCAGAGACGGTCGACTGGCCCCTCAAGACCCGCTGCTGCGGCGGTAGCCTCATGGGCACCCTCCCTGAAGTCGGCGTGCCGCTCAGCTATATCTTACTGAAAGAAGCGCTCAAGCGCGGCGCGGACGTCGTCGCGACCGCCTGCCCACTCTGTCAGTTTAACCTGGAGTGCTACCAAGACAAGATGAGCCACCAGTTCAAAGAGCGCATAGAGATCCCTGTCGTCTACTTCACGCAGCTGTTAGGGTTGGCGCTGGGGGTTTCGGAACGGCGCCTAGGGATGCATCGGCTCTTAGTTCCCATGCCCACTGTGAGAGGAGGTACGCGTCCCCATGCCTGAGACCAATGGCGCACCCAAGATTGGCGTCTACGTCTGTCACTGCGGCGTCAACATCGCGGCGAAAGTCAATATCCCTGAAGTTGTAGAGTTCGCTCGGACTCTGCCCTTTGTGACAGTGGCTCGCGACTATAAATTCATGTGCTCCGACCCTGGACAAGAACTGATCCAGCAAGACCTACGCGAGGGGCGTGTCAATCGCGTCGTGGTGGCCTCATGCTCGCCGTTGATGCACGAAGCGACATTTCGACGGGCTACCGCTGAAGGCGGCCAAAACCCGTTCTTCTTCCATATGGCCAATATTCGCGAGCACGTGAGCTGGGTGACCGCTGATGAACACAAAGCGACAGAGAAGGCGAAAGCCCTCATCGCTGCGGCGGTGCGGCGCGTGGCGTTTCACGAACCTTTGGAGAAGAAACGCGTCCCAGTTCACCCGCACGTCTTGATCGTCGGCGGGGGCATCGCGGGCATCGAAGCCGCTTTGAAGATTGCCGAAGCGGGCAAGAAGGTCTATCTCGTCGAGCGCGAACCGACGATTGGGGGGCACATGGCGCAATTCGACAAGTGCTTCCCGACTTTGGATTGCGCCGCCTGTATTCTGACCCCCAAGATGACCCAAGTCCGCGCTCATCCCAATATCAAGCTGCTGACATACTCTGAAGTCGAGTCCGTCGAACCCTATGATCTGAGGAATTTTAAAGTCACAATTCGCCGCAAGGCACGCTATGTCAACGAAGACGTCTGCACAGGATGCGGCCTATGCGCTGACGTCTGCCCAGTTACAGTGCCCTCAGAGTTCGATGAGGGGCTGGGCACGCGCAAAGCGATCTATAGGCCCTTCCCGCAAGCTGTGCCCAACGTCTTTACGATTTCGCGACGGGGTACCCCTCCCTGCCAAGCTGCTTGCTCGATCCATCAGAACGCCCAGGGCTATATCACCCTCATCGCTCACGGGAAGTTCAAGGAAGCCCTCGACGTCATTCTGAGAGATAACCCCTTGCCCTCGATCTGCGGGCGCATCTGCACTCACCCGTGTACGGTCAACTGCACCCGGGGCACTGTAGATGAGCCACTCAATATTCCGGGACTGAAACGCTTCATCACCGATCTCTTCCCAGATTATAAGCTTCCCACCCCTACAAAAGAACGCCCTGAGAAGATTGCCATTGTCGGTTCGGGTCCTGCTGGGCTGATGTGCGCCTATGAGCTGCGCCAGCGCGGCTATAAGCCCGTGATCTTCGAGGCCCAACCCGTTGCAGGCGGGATGCTCTCCGTTGGGATCCCCTCATTCCGCCTGCCACGCGATGTCATCACCAAAGAGATCAACAGACTCAAAGAGATCGGGATCGAGATCAAGACCAACACCCCTGTCGGGAAAGCGATCACGCTTGAGCAGCTGCGCCAGCAATACGCAGCGGTCTTCATCGCGATCGGGGCGCATGTCGAGCGTAAGCTCAAAGTTCCCGGCGAAGATCTGCCGGGCGTCTTTGGCGGAATTGAGTTCTTGAGAAGAGTCAATCTTGAAGGACCGTTTAACCTGGGAGAGAGGGTCCTGGTGATCGGTGGGGGCAACTCGGCGGTGGACGCGGCACGCACAGCACTCCGGTGTGGGGCGAAGGAAGTGACGATGGTCTATCGGCGCACGCGCGCCGAGATGCCCGCCGATCCCAAGGAGATCGAAGCCGCTGAAGAAGAGGGTGTCAAGATGCTCTTCTTAGCGGCCCCTAAGACAATCTTGGGAAACAAAGAGACGGGCGTGACGGCGCTGGAGTGCCTGAAGATGAAGCTCGGCGCGCCCGACGCTTCGGGACGCCCCGCTCCAGAGCCGATCCCCGGCTCAGAGTTCGTGCTCTCCTGTGATGCGATCATCGTGACTATTGGGCAAGTCCCTGATATCGCCTCCCTCGGTGAGAGGCTTGGCCTTGAGACAACCACATGGGGCACTTTCAAAGTTGACGACGTGACGCTGGAGACGAATGTTCCGGGTGTCTTCGCCGGTGGCGACTGCGTGACGGGCCCCGACGTCGTCGTCAACGCGATGTACGCTGGCAAGAAGGCCGCGATCTCCATTGATCGGTATCTCAATAAATTAGATATGCGCGCTGGGCGGGAGCGAGAAGGCCCCTATCGTACTGAGTACACCATTGATACCAGTGGGACGCCCCTCCAGAAGCAAATCCCGATGCCGGCCATCGAGCTGGCACGCCGACGGACTTTTGAGGAAGTCCATACAGGCTACACCAAAGAGCTGGCCATCGCGGAAGCCAAACGCTGCCTTGATTGTGGGATCTGTTGCGACTGTCGGCTCTGCGCGACGGTCTGTGAGGCGAAAGCCATCAATTACGAGATGAAGGACGAGATCCAAGAGATCGTTGTGGGGTCCATCATCTTAGCAACGGGATTCAAGCTCTTCGACGCACGGCGCATCCCGCGCTATGGCTATGGCAAATACCCTAACGTCTACACGGCTCTCGAAGTCGAGCGCATGACCAACTCCGCTGGCCCTACGGGCGGCGAGATCCGCCTGCGCGATGGCAGAAAACCCAAGGCCGTGGGGATCATCCACTGTGTGGGCTCGCGCGATAGAAACTATAACTCGTATTGTTCGCGTGTCTGTTGCCTCTACTCGCTGAAGCTTGCTCATCTTATCAAGGAGCGCACCGGTGCGGAAGTCTATAATTTCTACATTGACATGCGCGTGCCGGGCAAAGCGTATGAGGAGTTCTACGATCGTATGCTCGAAGAGGGGATTCACTTCATTCGCGGTCGAGTCGCCGAAGTCACTGACCACGCTATGACTCCCGACGAAGAGGGCAAGCTCGTCATCAGAGCTGAAGACACGCTTATCGGTGTCATCCGCCGAATCCCCGTAGACATGGTGGTCCTTGCCGTAGGCCTAGAACCGCAAGCGGATGCCGACGAAGTCCGAAGGAAGTTCTACATCTCGTGCGGCTCCGGTGGCTTCTTCCTCGAGCGTCATCCCAAACTTGCGCCCGTTCAAACGTTCGCCGATGGCATCTTCATCGCTGGGGCGTGCCAAGGGCCAAAAGACATCCAAGACACCGTGGCTCAAGCGGGCGCAGCGGCCGCCGAAGTCCTCTCGCTGATTGACCGAGGCTTCGTTGAGCTGGAGCCCAACACCGCGTTCATTCAAGAGGAGCTGTGTTCTGGGTGCAAGACGTGCATCCCGCTCTGCCCGTTCAGTGCGATCAGCTTCAACAGCGACAAGGGCGTCGCGGCTATCAACGAAGCCCTGTGCAAGGGCTGCGGCACCTGTGTCGCAGCTTGTCCGTCGGGTGCAGCCCAACAACACTTATTCACCGACGAGCAGATCTATCAAGAGATCGAAGGGGTGTTAAGCTATGTCTGAGCAATGGGAGCCGAGAATCGTAGCGTTCTTCTGTACGTGGTGCACCTACACGGCAGCGGACTTAGCCGGCATTTCGCGGATGACTTACGCGCCCAACGCGCGCATCGTCCGATTGATGTGCTCCGGGAGAATGGACCCACAGTTTGTGCTGAAAGCCTTTGCTGATGGAGCTGATGGGGTCCTCATCGGCGGTTGCCACCCAGGGGATTGTCACTACCAAGCGGGCAACTATAAAGCCCTGCGCAGATATACATTGCTCAAGCGTGTGCTCACAGAGATGGGCATTGAGCCGGAACGCGTGCGCTTAGAGTGGATCTCGGCATCTGAGGGGGATCGGGTACAGAAGGTGATGAACGAGATGGTCGAGCAGATTCGCAAGCTCGGGCCGTTGCACCTAGAAAAAGCTCCTCGTCGAACTGCTGCAGCTCAAGAAAGAGAACGAGAGGCTGTTGGGGTGAGCAGCCAAGGAGGTGCACGATGAGTAAACCTAAAGTTGGCTTCTATTGGTGCGCCTCGTGCGGGGGCTGTGAGGAAGCCGTCGTAGATCTTGCCGAAGATGTGCTCAAAGTCGTCGAAGCTGTCGATATCGTCTTTTGGCCTGTAGCACTGGACTTTAAGCGTGCTGATGTCGAGGCGATGAAGGACGGCGAGCTCGCGGCGTGCTTCGTCAACGGCGCGATTAGAACTTCAGAACAAGAAGAGATGGCCGAGCTTCTGCGCGAAAAGTCTCAGCTCTTGATCGCATTTGGGAGCTGCTCGCACCTTGGGGGCATACCAGGGCTAGCCAATCTGTGGGACCGCCAAGCGATCTTCGAGTACGTCTACAAAGAAGCACCCAGTGTCACCAACCCTGATGGTGTCGTCCCACAAGAGCAGACGAAGCTCGGCTCCAACGGCTACGTCCTGACCCTGCCAGCATTTCGTGATACCGTAAGAGCGCTCGATCAAGTCGTCGAGGTTGACTACTATCTCCCAGGCTGTCCCCCGCCGGTGAAACTCATCGTCAATGCCGTCATGGCGATCTTGGAGAATAAACTCCCGCCCAAGGGCACGGTGCTGGCGCCCGATAAAGCCCTGTGCGAAGAGTGTCCGCGTAAGCCGACCAAGCCCGATAAGCTAGCCCTCAAGGAGCTGAAGCGCCCCCATCAAATTCTGATAGACTCGGAGAAGTGCTTGCTTGCTCAAGGGCTCGTATGTTTAGGCCCGGCGACGCGCTCCGGCTGCGGCGCACCTTGTGTGAGCGCCAATATGCCCTGCACCGGGTGTCTGGGCCCGACAAGCCGCGTCAAAGACTATGGGGCAAAAGCGCTCTCGGCTATTGCGTCCCTCATAGACTCCGAAGATGAGCAAGAGATCGCTGCGCTGATGGAGCACATTGTCGACCCCGTAGGCACGTTCTATCGCTACAGTCTTCCGGCGTCGCTCTTGCATCGGCGTGTGCGGCGTGGCGCCACAGGAGGTGCTCAGGCATGACCCGCCAAGTCGTCATCGATCCCATCACGAGATTAGAGGGCCATGGCAAGATCGACATCTTCTTAGACGCGAAGGGCAATGTTGAAAAAGCGTTCTTTCAAGTGCCGGAGCTGCGCGGCTTTGAGAAGTTTGCCGTGGGCCGCCCTGCGGAAGACATGCCCCAGATTACTTCGAGAATCTGCGGGGTCTGCCCTACGGCCCATCACATGGCATCTACGAAAGCGCTCGATGACTTGTATAAAGTCGAGCCGCCCTCAGCCGCCAAGAAGATCAGAGAACTTATCTACAGCGCGTTCTTCGTTGAAGACCACGCCTTGCACTTCTTCTTTCTGGGCGGGCCGGACTTCGTCGTTGGCCCAACGGCTCCCAAAGCCCAACGTAATATCTTAGGGGTGTTGGGCAAAGTCGGGTTGGAGATCGGGCGCGAAGTGATCGGAGTGCGCAAGCAGCTCCGAGACTTGATCTCACTAGCAGGTGGAAAAGTCATTCATCCGGTCTTTGGGCTACCCGGTGGCATCTCCAAAGCTCTCACCAAAGAGGACCAAGAGAAGTTCATCGCTGGCGCGGAGCGCGCCGTGAAGTTCGGGCTGTTCAGCTTGCAGATCTTTAACGATGTCGTGCTCAAAAATAAACAGTACGTCGAGACGATTACTTCGGACACCTACACGCACAAGACGTACTATATGGGCCTTGTGGACGACCAGAACAGGGTGAATTTCTACGACGGGCAGCTGCGCGTCGTCGATCCCAACGGCAAAGAGTTTTTAAAGTTCAGAGCGCAAGACTATCTCAAGCACGTCGCTGAGCACGTCGAGCCCTGGAGCTATATAAAATTCTGCTATCTGAAAGACATCGGCTGGAAGGGCTTTGTCGACGGACCAGACAGCGGCATCTACGCCGTTGCGCCGTTGGCCAGACTCAACGCTGCTGAGGGCATGGCCACGCCCAAAGCCCAAGAAGCGTACAGAGAATTCTATAAGACCCTGGGGGGCAAACCTGTCCATCATACATTAGCGAACCACTGGGCGCGGCTTATTGAGCTGCTCTACGCTGCCGAGCGCATGCAAGAGCTTGCAAACGACCCCGAAATTACAAATCCGAACGTGCGCACCATCCCTACGGCGACCCCCAAAGAGGGCATCGGCGTTGTTGAAGCTCCAAGGGGCACGCTCTTCCATCACTATCAGACAGACGAGAAGGGTGTGATCACTAAAGCCAATCTCATCGTGGCTACTCAAAACAATGCCGCCCGCATCGCGATGTCTGTAGACAAAGCCGCCCGCGGGGTTATCAAGAACGGCAAAGTCGACGACGGAATTCTGAACTTAGTAGAGATGGCCTTTCGAGCGTATGACCCGTGTCACGGCTGTGCGACACACGCTCTACCGGGACAAATGCCCTTGATCGTGCGGGTCTACGATAGCCAGCGCAATTTGCTCCGCGAGCTCCAAAG